>JBDKHE010000080.1:0-2777 GCA_039797805.1 Verrucomicrobiota bacterium | reverse complement strand
TTCCCTGTTTTCCGAGAAGATTCTGTGGTTTCCCCAGCCTTGATTGCAGGGCCCGCAAGACAGCACGTCGATTGGGCAACCACACCCCGCCTTCAAGTTGTAGGCCATCCGCTTTGCGTCCCAACATAGTTTTTGACCACTCCTTCCGACGCGCTAGGATGTCAGGTCTATGATCCGCCTCCTTGCCTTGTTGGTAGCTCTACTGGCCGGTTCTGCTCCGCTGTTTGCAGTCGCTGGCTCACCCTTGCCGGTCACTTCGCCCGCCGACGCGGGCTTCTCCAGCGAACGACTCGCCAGACTTCACCAAACCGTCGACCAGGCCGTCGATGCGGGACGCTACTCCGGCTACGTCGTCCTGCTCGCGCGCGATGGCAAGCTCGTGGACCAACACGCCCACGGTTGGCGAGACGTCGAGAACAAGGCGCCCCTCGCGCCGGACTCGATTGTGCGCATTCATTCGATGACCAAAATCATCACCTCCGTGGCCATCCTCACGCTCATGGAGGATGGCCGGTTGAACCTCTTCGACCGGGTCGAGAAATACCTGCCCGCTCTCAAGGACCGCAAGGTTCTGACGGGAGGAACAGCCGATTCGCCGGTGTTGGTCGATGCCATTCGTCCGATCACGATCAACGACCTGCTGACCCATACCGCCGGCTACTATTACAACGAAACCTGGTCCGCAGGTTCGCCCGTGCTGATCGAGTTGTTTGGGCGCGCGCGGATTTGGGAGGCAGCCAATCTGGCTGACTTCGTCCAACGCGTCGCCCTCCTGCCCCTCAGCGATCAGCCCGGCACGCGCTTCCGATATGGGATAAGCACCGATTTGCTCGGCGCGATTGTCGAACAGGTTTCCGGCCGGCGGCTGGATCAATATTTTCAAGAGCGCATTCTGGGCCCGCTGGGCATGAAGGACACGGCGTTTTGGATTTCCCCTGAGAATGTCTCACGCCGTGCCAAATGCTACACGCGCTCTCCCGGCGGCCTGGTGGCGGTGCCGGACGAAGCCCGGCGTAACGTCGGCCCCGATCACGGCATCCTGAGCGGCGGCGGCGGCCTGTGGTCGACCGCCAACGATTATATCCGGTTCGCACAGATGCTGCTCAACGGCGGGCAACTCGACGGCGTGCGCATCCTTAGCCGCAAGAGCGTGGAGCTGATGCGCCAGAACCATATCGCCCACATTGCCGACCCGCACCCCTTCGGCCGCCTGGATCAGGGCTTCGGCTTCGGCGTGCGCATGGTCGCTGATCAGGGCCGCAGCCAGACACTCGGCTCGTCCGGCATGTTTGGCTGGGACGGCGCAGCTTCCACGCTTGTGTGGATGGATCCGCAGGAGCGCCTTGTCTCCTTGCTGATCCTGCAACATTTCCCCTTCGATCAGGACAGCATCCACGCCACCTTTGCCAACGGCGTTTATTCTGCGCTCGAGAACTGACTGCATCCCTGCAGTACACCTTTGATCACCCCAGCACACACGGAACACCCAAAGAACCGGCGGCGTGTCGTGGGACCGGATATCCACCCTTTACTCAGCCGGACTGCATTCGGTTTACGCCTGTTTTGATTTCCAATCTCCGTTTGTTCAGGGGTGCTTCCACAGCTGCTTTCATGAAATCCCTTCGTATCCGTCTTCCCGCCCTTTTCCTGCTCATTGCGATTACGCTCCTGGGCGCCACGGACCCGGTCCCTCCATCGCCGGTTCGCCCCACCACCTGGGCCACGCCCGTGACCGGCACCACCCTTGGCAATTGCTACCGCGTCAGTGACGAGCTCTACCGGTGCGAGCAACCGGACAAAGCGGACATTCCCGCGCTGCAGACCCTCGGCATCAAGTCACTCTTGAATCTCCGCAACTGGCATTCCGATTCCAAGGCGTTCGAAAAAGCGGGTCTAAGCCTGCTCCTCCAACGCATGGAAGCCGACGAACTCACGGTGGACGACCTCGTCGCCGCACTCCGCCAGATCCGGGCCGCCCCCAAGCCGGTGTTGGTGCACTGCTGGCACGGCAGTGATCGCACAGGTTCCGTCGTGGCTGCCTACCGCATCGTCTTCCAAAACTGGTCCGCCGCCGACGCCCTCGACGAGTTGCGCCACGGTGGCTACGGCTACCACGAGAAATGGTTTCCGAACATCATCACGCTGTTCGAATCCCTCGACGCCGAGGCCCTCCGCAAGCGCGTTGGGGAATGAGGCCTGGAAGGCCCTAATCACCACGATCTCGGCGTTTTTCCCGCGTAACGTGGTCACCCCGCTGCAAAGCTCGGGAATCCTCCCAGATGCCCATCTGGCTTTAAGGGCAGATTAGTCCGCCTGCAGGCCGGCCCCGGTGCCTGAAAACCCTTTGACCGCCTCCTCCGAGGCCCTTCTACTCACCGCTTACCAATCCAACCACCCGCTTACCGCTCACCGCTCACGGCTCCCTTTTCTCCCATGCCCACCAAGCCCACCATCATCTACACCAAAACTGACGAAGCCCCGGCCCTGGCAACGTATTCGTTGCTGCCGATCATCCAGGCTTTCACCAAGCATGCGGACATCGCCGTCGAGACCCGCGACATCTCCGTGGCCGGTCGCATTCTCGCCGTCTTCTCCGACCTCCTGCCGGCCAGCCAGCGCGTGAGCGACGCCCTCGCCGAGCTTGGCGCCCTCACCCTGAAGCCTGAGGCCAACATCATCAAACTGCCCAACATCAGCGCCTCGGTCCCGCAGCTAAAGGCCGCCATCGCCGAACTGCAGCAGAAAGGTTTCGCTCTGCCTGATTTCCCCGAATCCCC
>JBDKHE010000079.1:0-7429 GCA_039797805.1 Verrucomicrobiota bacterium | reverse complement strand
TCTAGGATGGTTGCTGACGGTAGCGGTGGCCTTCCTTTTTCCGCTCAACTACGCGCCCAACCTCTTTCTCGCGGGCAGCGTGTTCCTGGCCTTCGCCTTTCTGAATCCCGATTTCGAGCTGCTCATCTTTTTCATCCTCCCGGTGAAGATCAAGTGGCTCGCCCTGATCCAGTGGCTCTTCTACGGCTATGCGCTGGTGCTTGGCACCTGGTCCATCCGGCTCAGCGTGCTGGCCTCCATCGGAAACTTCCTCGTCTTTTTCTCCGGCGACATCGCCCAGCGCGTCAAGGGCGGCAAGCGACGCATGGTTTATCAGGCGAAGCAGGCGGCTGCGCGCGACAACGACGAGCCGCGTCACCGCTGCGTGGTCTGCGGCAAGACCGACCAGACCCACCCGCTCGAAGATTTTCGTTACGCGGACGACGACCGCTGCTACTGTGCGGAACACCGCCCCGGCGCGGCCAAGCAAACCTGACCCATGCCCGCAGCAAAGCCCAAGACCCTTGGTGACCGCCTCAAGTGGGCCGTGCGGGCCTATGCCCGGCACCAGGCGGCGCTGGGCCAGGTGGCGGTCACGGCGCACGACGAGGCCCTCTACCTGTTGCTCCGCACCTTGGATCTGCCCCTCGACAGCCAGGCCGCCGTTTTGAAGCGCCGGCTGACGGCGGAGGAAAGCGCGCGCGTGGAGGAGGTTTTCCGCCGGCGCCTGGAGGAGCACATCCCCGCCGCCTATCTCACCCGGGAGGCCTACCTCGGGGACCTTCGTTTCTATGTGGATGAGCGCGTCATCATCCCGCGCAGCTACTTTCTCGAGCTCCTGCCGGCGATCGCGGAGCTGATGGGCAACAAGCGGGTCAAACGGGTCGTCGACGTCTGCACCGGGTCGGGTTGTCTGGCCGTCCTGCTCGCGCACCAGTTTGCCGACGCGAAGGTGGATGCGATCGAGCTGTCACCCGACGCGATGGCCGTGGCGAAGTTCAACGTTGCGTCCCATCACCTGGCGAAACGCATCAAGCTACACCATTCCGACGTGTTCGACGCCGTGCCGCGAGCGAAGTACGACCTCATTCTCAGCAATCCGCCCTACGTGCCCACGCGCGAGTTGCGCGGGCTGCCCGAGGAATTCAAGCGGGAGCCGGCGATGGCGCTCGACGGTGGCACCGACGGCCTGGACATCATCCGCAAGCTCCTGCGCCAGTCGCGCGAGCGCTTGCAAAAGCAGGGTCTGGTCGTGCTGGAGGTCGGTGGCCTGCGCACGGCAATGGACCGGGCCTTTCCGGAACTTGACCTGCACTGGCTGCACACCGAAGACGGCGAGGACTGTGTGTGCCTGATTCAGGCCGCCCGCCTGTTGCAGTGGCGCGGGTAAACGGGTAGGGTCGGTCTTTGACCGGCCGCCGGGGCGCCAATCGGCCGGTCAGCGACCGGCCCTACTGGAGAGTTGGTGGCGGGGGCGGAGGTTCAGGAAGCGGATTTTCGATCGGACGAAACCTGGTAACAGGAACAATCATTCCCCGGTCGCACCGGGTAGCCGCAGCGCGGGGACTGCCGGTTTGTGCAAATGCCATAGTCCGACCAGCCGTTGGGATTGATCGGCTGAAAAGCCGCGCAGGATTCCGCACAGGGCAAATGCACGGCGGCGGTCGGGAAGGTGATTTCGGTCGCGGATTGAATCATGACTTCTTCGCGGGCTCCTTGATCGAGACCCGAATGAGGCCGCGCCATTCACCCGGCTTGTAGTCCACCGCCTTGTCGGCGGGAAAAAACACCTTGAGTGTGTCGGCTACGCCCGGGGCGAGGGCCGCTTCCTTGCCGTGGCAGTCGAGACATTGCTGCAGCGCCGCCAGCGGACGGTAGACGCGCCATTCCGGCGGCTGACCGGGCAGGGTGACGCGTTGCACCAGTACCCGGGCGACGTCATCGCCGTTCTGCAACTGCTCCATGATCAGGTCCAACGCGGCCTGATCAGCGGCGTCGGGTGAGTTGGCGGGATTGCGCACGCGCAGGCTGGTGCGCCGGACCGCCGTGACCACGGGTTGGCCGGGCGCGGGCAGGGGGAGCTTGTAATCCTTGAGGTGCAGCATCCCGATGGCGAGGGCCGGTGATGACTTGGCGAGCACGCGCCGGACCTCCAGGATCAGGGCATTGCCCAACTGATCGATGGTGCGCTCGCCGAGTAGGCGGATTTGGGCGACGGCCGGGGTATCGGGATCAACGAAGGCATGCGCCGGAGGCGCCGCAGCGGCCCGGTTGGCGGCAAACGCAACCAAAGTCAGGGCCAGCGAAAGGACGACGGGGTAGAATCGCGCTTTCATACCATGACTCTACGGCACCTGGCGCTTCTCTGCTGCGCAAATCTTGCTGAACGGCCGGCATGGCGCGACCTGAGAAATGCACGGATTCAAACACCAGAGGGGCTAAATGCGTGGCAGGGCAGTAGGCCGGCCCGCCACCTAACATGACTTGATCAGTGCGAAACGAGGAGCTGGCCTCGGCAGCGTTACTTCTTTTCGGCGCTGGCGCTGCGCACGGGCAGCTTGGCGGCCTGCCAGTCCTTGAAGCCGCCGGCGTTGGCAACCTTGAATCCCTTTTCTGCCAGGGCATTGGCCACGGCTCCGGAGCGACGGCCCGACCGGCAGTAGAGGATGATCTCCTTGTCCTTCACGCGGGCCAGGAATTCCTTCCACTCGCCGATCTGGCCCTCATCAAATTCACTCTTCGGCAGCAAAGTGGCGGGAGCGGCGACACCAGTCTCGGCCCATTCGGAAGGTTCCCGCACATCCACGAGCACGGCGGTGCCCGCGGCCACGCGTTTCGCGGCTTCGGCCGGATTGACGGCGGGGACCGCGGCCCAGAGAGCCGGGACAACAAGGAGGACGGTCAGCAGGAAAAACTTCTTCATCCCGCCAAGCTAGTTCGAGTTCGCTCCAACGCCACCGCTTTTTGCCGGGAGGCAGCAAGGTCAGGCGGGAATCGAAAACCACGGGCAGAAGCGGTTTCAGCCCTCTTTGGTCAAAGCTCGGACGAAGTCGGATTCGCATCGGAAATTGATGGCGGCGAAGGGACTCGCCGCCCCACCTCGAAACCCAAGGCGGGTGGTCACCGGGCCGATTCGTCACGCCACACGTTTCAGCGCTTGGGCGATCGCCGCCACGGCGCGATCGACATCAGCGGAATGTGTAGCCCAACCGCAGACCGAGACACGCATGCAACGCTGTCCTCGCCACGTGGTGCAGGCGAACATCGCTTCGCCGGAGGCGACCACGCGGGCGGTGACGGCCTCCGTGTGTCGGTCGTGATCCTCTGCGGTTGCACCCGGTTTGGGATCAGGGAAGCGCAGCAGGCCCTGGTTGATGTGCGGCACGTGCAAGACTTCCACGCCCGGCAGGGCGCCGGCGCGGGTCACGAGCGCGTGAGCGTGCTGGCAACAGTCTGCAACGAGCCGCGCGATACCGACCCGGCCGAGGCTCGCGATGGCCGCGTAGGTGGCGAAGCCGCGGGCACGCCGCGAGTATTCAGGATTCCAGTCGACTTGATCACGCGCGGCTTCGGAGTGCGTGAGATAGTGGGCGTGGTGTCCCATCGAGCGGTAGTGCGCCTCGCGGTCCCGCACGATCGCGTAACCGCAATCGTAGGGGACGTTGAGCCACTTGTGGCCGTCAGTGGCCCAGGAGTCCGCCTGTTCGACGCCCTTGGTGAAATGGCGGTGAGCGGGGCTCGCGGCCGCCCAGAGGCCGAAGGCCCCGTCGACGTGAACCCAGGCCCCGGTTTGATGGGCGAGAGGGATGACCTCCAAAAACGGATCGAAGGAACCGGTGTTCAGGTCACCGGCTTGCAACAGCACGATCGTCGGCTGGTGCGGCGCCGCGGCGAGCACCGGGGCCAGCGCGGCGGCGGTCAGCTGGCCGTTGGCGGCGACCGGAATATCGATGATGCAGTCGCGGCCCAGACCGAGCAGGCGCAGCGCGCGCTCGATGGTGCCATGGCGCTGGTCGTTGGTGATGATGCGGATCGCGGGCGCGCCGATCAGGCCGCGCTGTTCGACGTCCCAACCGTGTTTCGCCAGCACGGCGTTGCGGGCGGCGGCAAGGCAGGTGACGTGGGCCATCTGGCAGCCGGTGACCAGGGCGAAGCTCGCGTTTGCCGGCAGGCCCAGCAATTCCAACAGCCAGCGACCGCTCACCTCTTCCACGACGGCGGCTGCCGGTGCCACGGCGTACATGCCGGCGTTCTGGTCCCAGGTGGACGTCAGCCAATCCGCTGCGAGGGCCGCGGGCACGCTGCCACCGATGACCCAGGCATAAAAGCGTCCGCCGGCGTTGCCGATCAGACCGCCCTCGACATCCCGCACGAGTTGGTCGATCACCGCGGCGGGATCGGCCGGGGCGGCCGGCAGCGGACGTCCCAGGCGGCTGCGCAATTGTTCGAGCGTGGCGGTGGCTCCAACTGGTGCTTCGGGCAGTTTCGAAAGGTAAGCCAGGGCGTGGGCCAGAGATTGCTGCAAGACCGGCTGATAACGGGGATCAGGCTTCATGGGCTGATAAAGGTTTTAATCCAAAGCCGCGCGAAAGGAATCCGCAAATCAGAGCGGACGACGCGCAACCACCTGGACCACGGCCGCGCGTCCGGTGTGGCCGCTGCCTTCGACCACCTCGCGTTCGCATTCGCGGGCGTGGACGAACTCGAGGCCGCCCAATTCAGTGCGGAGATCGGCGAGCGTCATCAGCAGGGTGACCTCCTTGGGACCGCCGGTGGCGAAGGAGAGCTGGGCCGGGTGATAGGCCTCCAGCACGAACACGCCGCCCGGGCGCAGACCGGCGACGACCCGGGCGTGCACGGACCGGCGCAAGGCCGGTGGGAGATGACAGAAGATCGAAACCACGCCGGCCCACGCGCCAGGCGAAATGGGATAATCGGCCAGATCGCCGACGCAGGTGGTCAGGGTCACGCCCGCCTGCGCGGCGAGGCGCGCGGCCTTGTCCAGCCCGACAGTGGATTGATCGACGGCCGTGACGGCATGGCCACGGCGCGCGAGGTGCACGGCGTTGCGACCCTCCCCTTCGGCGAGGCAGAGCACCGGGCCGGCGGGAATCAGCTCCGCAACGGAGGCGAGAAACCCATTGGGGGCGGTGCCGAAAACGAAGTCGGATCCCGCGTAGCGGTTGTCCCAGAACGAGGCGTCGTAGACAGGATTCATTGGAGGGCGTTGAGAATCCATCCGACAATGGTCGTGCCGACAAGCACGACCACGGAGAAGACCACGAGAAGCCGCACGGTCATCACGCTGCGGAGCATCACCATTTCGGGGATGGAGACGCCGACAGCAGAAAGGAGAAAGGCCAGCGCGGTGCCGAGCGGCACGCCCTTGGCGACAAAAGCGTCGAGCAGGGGCACGGTGGCGTTGGCGCTGACGTACAGCGGGAGGCCGGCCGCGGAGGCCAGGGGGACGGTCCAGGCGCCCGTACCGGCAAAAAGTTTCTCGAAGAAACCGGTCGGCACAAAGCCGTGCATGCCGGCGCCGAGGGCCAGCGAGGCCAGCAGCCACGGCAAGATGCGCCGGAGGATGCTGACGCTGGTCCCGCCGGCGTCGCGCAGCCGGGCGGACCAACCAGTGGGCGGCGGGTCGTCGTCCTCCGCTGTGACCGGGGCCATCGCCCCGGGGGTCAACCAGCGTTCTGCGCGCAGGAGGGTCAGCACCAGTCCGCCGCCGATCCCAAGGGCGATTCCGACGCCCGCGTAGGTGAAGGCAAATTTCCAGCCGAAGGTCGCCCCGAGCAGCGCCACCGCGATCTCGTTGACGATGGGCGAGGTGATCAGGAAGGCGAAGGCCACCCCGATCGGGAAACGCGCCTGGATGAAGCCGAGAAAAACCGGCACGGAGGAACACGAACAAAACGGGGTGACGGCACCGAAGAGGGCGGCCGCCGGGTAGCCGAGCACGCGACCGCCGGGGCGATCGAGCCAGACGCGGATCCGATCGAGCGGCAACGCCCCGCGCACGAGCGCCATGATGAAGGCGACGGCCAGAATGAGCACGACGATCTTCTGCAGGTCGTAGAGGAAGAAATGCAGAGCCGCACCACTGCCGGCCGCGGCATCGAGGCCGGCCAGCTGCACCACGCGGTCAGGAATCCATTCAGCCCAGGTCCACATGAGGAGAAGAGGCTACGGACCGGGCCCGTGTGGGCGCGGTGTCGGGAAGATGCGGCATATCGACCATGAAAGGCATCTACCTTAACCATAAAGGGACAAATGTCTCCTGCGCACAGGACCGGCAGGCGCAGGCAGTAAGCGTGCTGTTGACCGGTATTATTCAGCCCAAGGCGAGTGGGCGACCGCCAAACAAAGAGCCGGCCTCTGGCCGGCTCTTTGGACTGACAGGGATGCTTTGGACCGGGACTTATTTCTTGGGCGGATTCGGGCAATTCGCCTGGTTGCCGCTGCCGTCCTTTGCCCCTTTGCCCGGAGCCGTGTCCTTGCCCGATCCATCGCGCAACGGCGTGCCGGTGGAGTTCGGGTTGCCCCGGTTGTTGGCGGATTTGCCGGAGCCGTCCTGAGCGGGAGCAGCCTGGGTGCAGCCGCGGCCGCCACTGCCACCGTTGCCACCGCCATTGCCGCCACCGCCACGCGAACCGGCCGCAAGGGCGGAAGTGCCGGCCAGAAGGCCCGCACTGATGAGAGAAGTTAGGATGATGATTTTTGTTTTCATGGGATGATTTCGTTTCAATGAGGTTCAACCCCGTTCGCGGATGCTTATTACAGTGGTGCGGAAATCCGGCCTGCATTTTTGGCGACTCCTCTGTAACATGACCCGGTAACCGGGGTTGAACCCATCAGTGAATAGCGCGCTTACGTTCTCATTTTTCACCCAACTGCTGACCGGGTTCCTGGCCCGTCGGAGTGACTTTGCGCAGCCGGTCGAGGAGTCGTCCGGCGAAACCCACACCATGCTGCGGGTGGCGGCGGGCGATGATGGGGCGCTGCAACTGTTGTTCGACCGCTGGAAACTGCCGCTGCTGAGTTTTTTCTACCGGGCGCTGGGTTCGCACGCCGATGCCGAGGACCTGACGCTGGAGGTCTTCGTGCGGTTGCACCGTTCGGCTGCGGATTACCGGCCGACGGCGCGGTTCTCGACCTTTCTTTTCCACATCGCGCACAACCTGCTCCGCAACGAATACCGGCGGCGGCGGCGCAAGCCGGCCCAACCCGTCGCGCCGGAATCCTTCGACTACGTGCCGGCGGAGCCGGGCAGCGGCCAGGCACTCGCCGAGCTGGAGGAAGTTTTCCAACGCGCGTTGCTGCGGCTGCCGGAGAAGTACCGCGCGCCGTTGCTCCTCCTGCAACAGCAGCAACTCGATTATCCGGAGGCCGCCGCCGTGCTGCGAATTTCCGAAAATTCCCTGCGGGTGCTGATCCATCGCGGCCGCCG
>JBDKHE010000078.1:0-3098 GCA_039797805.1 Verrucomicrobiota bacterium | reverse complement strand
CGAAGGAGAAGTTGAACTGGTTACCCTTCTTGTTGTACCGGTCGGTGGTCAGCGGAATGCCGAAGTCGAGGCTGAGCGGCGCGCCGGCCACGAACAGGCGCAGACCGATGCCGAAGTTGTCATTATAGTCGACCGGGCTGAAGTCATAGGCGTCGGCGTTGGCGAAGCCGCCGTCGTAGAAGAAGGCCATGCGCACGGGTTTCACGACGTCGAAGGAGTACTCGAGACTGAAGAAGCCGTAGGTCTTGCCGCCCAGCGGCTCGCCGGAGGTTCCCTTCGGGCCGACATCGCGGTACTCAAAGCCGCGCAGATCCTGAGGCCCGCCGAGGAAATAACGGTCGTAGAACGGCACGCCGGGCACGTAGCTGATCGTTTGGGTCTGCGTCTGGCCGAAGTTGTCCGTAAACGTGAAGGAGCGGGAGATGCTCTTGTTGCTGTCACCGAAGCTGTCCACGACGCCGGTACGGCCGATCACGGCCAGCACCTGGTCCTGGAAATCGGCGAGCGGGAAGAACTTGGAGCCACGCCATTCGAGCTTGTAGTAGTGATTGTCGCCGCCGAGCGGACCACCGGCCACGCTCATGTCGAGGCTGGCGTAGTGACCGCGGGTGGTGTTGATCAGCTTGTCGCGGGTGTCGTTGGTGAGGGTCAGCCCGACGCGGGAGGTCTTGGTCTTGCCTTGCAGCAGGCGGATGCTGAGCGGGGCGCTCGGGTCGACGTTGGCGATGTCGACGATCTCGTAGGTGTAGGAGAGCTGGGATTCCAGCCAGTTGAAGAGGCGCTTGCGCACGTAGACCGTGCCGCCGGTGCGGATTTCCTCGTAGTACGAGCTGTTGTAGTCGGAGGTCGTGCGGTAGAGCTGGAAGCCGAGACCCAGTTCGCGTTCCAAGAAGTAAGGCTCCTCAAAGGCCAGGATCACTTCGCTGGACTGGGAACCGATCTGGAAGCGCAGACGGAACTTCTGACCGTCACCTTGGAAGAACGAGCGGCGGTTGAAGAGGTCAAAGTTGGACTGGGTGACCTCGGCGAAGACCACGGCCTTTTCCAAGGAGCTGAAACCGGCGCCGAAGGTAAGGTTGCCGGTGCGGGCCTCGGTCACAGCGATCTTGAGGGTGCGGCGGCCGGGGATGTTCGTGGACTCGTCGGTGACGTTCACCGGGTCCTCAAAGAAACGGGTGTTTTCCAGACGCAGCTTGCTGATCTTCATGCGCACACTGTCGAACACGTCGCCGGGGCCCAGCACGAGTTCGCGCAGGATCACGATGCTCTTGGTCTTGGTGTTGCCCTCGATCTTGATGGACTCGACCTGGATCTTTTCGCCCTCGGTGATCTGATACTCGAGATCGATGTTGCCGGTCTCCAGGTTCGGCTTGCGGAGGAGGCGCACCCGGGTGTCGGGGGAGAGATAGCCGCCGCGGCCGTAGAAGTCCTCGATGCTCTCGACGTCCTTGTCGAGTTTTGACGGCACGACGACCATGCCCTTGCGCTGGCGCGGCACGAGCCGCAGGAGCTGGCTGGGGAACAGCTTGTTGCCGGAGAAGGTGATCTCACCGATGCGGTAGAGACGGCCCTCATTCACACGGATGGTGATGACGAGCTTGCCCGGCTTCGGATAATCAAAGGTGACCTTGTCCTCGGGAATCTGGATGTCGAGGTAGCCCTGCTCCTTGTAGTAGTCACGGAGCTTGATGAGATCCTCGTCAAAGGTGTCGTCCTTCAAGCGGCCGGAGCCAAGCAGCCAGGAGAAGATGCTCCACTTCTTGGTCTCCATCTCCTTGCGGAGGCGGCGGTCCTTCACGTGGTCGTTGCCTATAAACTTGATGACGGAAATCTTGACGCGATCGCCCTCCCGGATCTTGAAGGTCACGGTGCTGAATCCGGTGGAACGGTTGCGGTCGATCGAGTAGCTGATCTGGGCCTGGTTGTAACCGCGCTTCTGGTAGTACTCGTAGATTTTCTGTGAGTCTTCCTTGATCTGGCGCTCGTCGAGGGCGCCGTTGGCGACGGTCTTGATCTCCTTGGCCAGACGGCGGGAATTGACCTGCTTGTTGCCCTCGTAGGCCACCTTCAGGATACGAAACTTGGGGGTGACCTCGATGACGAGGTTCACGACGTTGGGGGACGGCTGCTCGCGCTTCACCTCGATGAACTCGAAGATACCGGTGCGATAAAGCGACCGGATGTCGCGGTCGATGAGGGCCTCGTCGAGCTCGGTGTCCTCACGCAGCACCATGTTGGCCCGGACCACCTGCTCGCTGACATTGGCCATGCCAATGAACTTGATGGTGATGGTCCCGATGCGCGGCGGTGCGGCGGGCGCTTCCGCGGCGGTGGCCGCGCGGCCCAGTTCGGCCTGGGCAAACAGGCCGGAAACCCCGAAAAGGGCGAAGATAACGGCAAGAAAAGCCGCGTTGAGCAGGTTACGGGGTGAAGTTTTCAAAGCGCGTAATTTCTTGAAGGAAAGTCAGTTTCAGATCACCTACCGGCCCGTTACGTTGCTTGGCAACGATTAAATCCGCCGCGTTGGCGGCGGTTTGGAATTTTTCGTCAGCATCCTTGGGTCGGGAAAGCATGAGGACTACGTCGGCGTCTTGCTCGATGGAGCCGGATTCGCGCAAGTCCGAGAGTCGGGGGGTGCGGTTTTCCTTTTCCGATGAGCGGTTGAGCTGGCTTAGGACTAGTACCGGCAGGTCGAGTTCCTTGGCCATGGCTTTTAATCCACGGGAAACTTCGGCCACCTGCTGTTCGCGCGGGGCGCGCGAGTCGCTGCCGTTGAGGAGCTGGAGATAATCCACGATGATCATGCCCAGTTTCTTGCGGGCGTAGATGCGGCGCGCCTTGGCCCGCATCTCCATGATCGTCATGCCGCTCGAATCATCGATGAGGATCGGGCATTTCTTGAATTCCTCGGCCGCCTGACCGAGGGCGTTGACCTCGCGGCCGTCCCGGCCGACCAGGCCGTCGCGCAGCAGTTTCATGTTCACCCGGGAACGCGCGCAGAGCATGCGCAAGGCGAGCTGGGAGGCGCTCATTTCGAGCGAGAAAACCAAAACCGGCACCGGTTCGGCCTTGCCGGGCTTGGGCAGGGCGGCGGCCTC
>JBDKHE010000077.1:0-5859 GCA_039797805.1 Verrucomicrobiota bacterium | reverse complement strand
ACAAGTGCAGCCCGTTGGTCCGCAGGGCGAACTCATCATTGAATACTCGGCCTTTGACGCCTTGCGGGCGGGGTTCGACCGACTGGTGCTGGTCATCCGCAAGGACATCGAGGCCGATTTCCGCGCGACGATCGGCCGGCGGCTCGAGCAGCGGATGGAGGTGCGGTATGTTTATCAGGAGATGGATGCATTGCCGGTTGGTTTCAGCACTCCGGCCGGACGTGCCAAACCCTGGGGCACGGGCCATGCGGCGTTGGTGGCCCGTACCGAGGTGCGGGGGCCCTTCGCGGTGATCAATGCCGATGATTTCTACGGGGCGTCCGCCTATCAGACCCTGGCGGCGCATTTCGCGGCCTCGTCCGACTATGCGATGGTCGGCTACCCGTTGCGGCAGACCTTGTCCGAACATGGCTCGGTGAGTCGCGGTCTGTGCAACACCGATGTGGCCGGCCGGCTGCAATCGATCACGGAAATCACAAAAATCGAACCCGTGCCGGACGGTGCGCGCTACCTCGATGCGGCCGGACAGGTGCAACGGTTGAGCGGGGACGAGATTGTATCGATGAATTTCTGGGGGTTCACGCCGGCGGTGTTTCCCCAGTTGGACGCGCTCTTTCGGGATTTCCTGACCCGGAATGCGGCGGATCCGAAGGCGGAGTTTTATCTGCCGACCGCCCTGAGCACCCTGAATCAGACCGGCGCGGCCCGGATCGCCCTGCTGCGAAGTGTTGATGCGTGGTTTGGGCTGACCTACCGCGATGATCTGGCGGCGGCAGCAGCGACCATGCGTTCGCTGATTGCCGCGGGAAAATATCCCGATCCGCTGTGGGGTTGAGGCTTGAGGGCAGTTTCCGCCCACCTGTCCTGACGGAAACCGGACGGCGCCGGCCGCCTCACCCGGACTACAGGTCCGCCAACAGGGCCCGCAACTCGCGTTCGGGGTCTTCGTGATCTTGGGCCACGGCGAGGGCCAGCGCTTCTTCAAGGCAGACCTTGGCCTCGGCCCGGCGCCCAAGCCCGAGCAGCGTCTTGCCCAGGAGAATCCGCGGCATCATCCAGTCCGCTTTCTTGGCGGTGCAACGCTGGAGATGCTCGATGGCGTCGACCGGCCGCGCCTCGGCGAGGAGCGCCTGGGCCAGACTGAATCGAAACAGCTCGTTTTCGGGCTGCTGTTCGACGAGCGCCGCGAATTGCCGGGACCGCATGTCAGTCGAAAAACAGCGCGACGCCCGTGGAGTTGTCGTGCCCGCCGCGCTCGTTGGCGCGGTCGATGAGGGAGCGCACGAGCTTTTCGGGACTTTCCGCATCCTTCATGGCGTTGGTGATCTCCTCGACCGACACAAAACGCGTGATGCCGTCGCTGCACAGCAGGTAGCGATCATGCGGCAAAATGGTGTGCGTGAAATAGTCTCCTTCGACCGGCGGCGGCTGGCCGATGCAACGGGTGAGGGCGTTGCGGTTCTCCATCAGGAGGGCAAGGGGTTCCCCGCGGGCGGCCCGCTGGCGCATTTCCGTCTCGATAGTGTGATCAATGGTCAGTTGCTCCAACGACTTGGAACGGTACCGCAGGGCGGTCGAGTCACCGACGTGTCCAAAGTGGAGCTTCACGCCCGTCACGTGGGCAAAGGTCAGCGTCGAGCCGATGCCGAACTGGGGGCTGAGGACGCGGCCAAGCTTGAAGACCTGGTCGTTGATCTCGGTGACGATGCGCTCGTAGTTCAGTTTCTGCCCCGGGGTGTGCTCGGCCACGATCTTCTGCAGAGCGTTCACCGTCAGCTGGCTCGCCTGGCCGCCGGACGGCAGGCCGCCGATGCCATCCGCCACCGCAAAAATGCCCAAAGGCTCGTTGCAGAGATAGCTATCCTCGTTTTCAGGGCGGGTGCGGCCGACGTCAGTATGGGCAAAGGAGCGTAACTTCATTGAGGATATGGCGAAGACTAGTGGCAGCTTTTGGCTCAAGGGAAAGGTCTAAAAACATGGTCCCGGTTATTGCGGTCCAGCCGCTCGTACTCGGGGTTCGGAAGGCTGGCGAGGAATTCGCGTCCGTATGACTTGGCGAGGACGCGTGAATCCAGGATCGTGATCAATCCCCGGTCGCTTTTGCTGCGAATCAGCCGACCGATACCTTGACGAAACTTGATCAGGGCGTCCGGCAGGGTGAGATCATTGAAGGGGTTGCCGCCGGCATCGCGGATGTGTTCGCACTTGGCCTCGGTGATCGGGTGGGTCGGGGGATCGAAGGGCAGGCGGGTGATGATGACCTGGGAAAGCGCGGCACCCGGCACGTCCACGCCCGTCCAGAAACTATCCGTGCCGAACAGCACGGCGTTGCCCAGTGAGCGCATCTGCTGGGCGAGTTCGGTGCGGGAAAGCTCGACGCCCTGCATGAGAAACGGGCGGCCCTGTTGCCGCCAGCCGGGTTCAAGTTCCGCCGCCACGGCGCGCATGTCAGTGTAGCTGGTGAACAGCACGAGCGTGCCGCCCCGCACGGCCTCGGTGCAGAAGCGGATGTAGTCAATCAGGCTGTCGAGGGCGAGCTTCGCCTCCTGCGGCGACGGCAGGGGAACGTCGGAGGCCGCATAGACGCGCATGTTGCGCTCGAAATCGAAGGGGGACTTGACGGCGACAGCCTCCGCCCCCTCGGCTCCGATCCGCTGCGAGAACGGCTCGATCGTGCCGCCCATGGCCAGGGTCGCGCTCGTGCAGACGACGCTGGTGCGGCACCCAAACAGGTGCTTGCGCAACTCCGGGGCGACGTCGATGGGTGCGCTGCGCAGGGTGACAATCGTCTGGCGGCGACCGCTGCGCTCGGTCCAATAGACGTGGCCCTTGTCGCCGAGCGTCAGCCATTCGGTGAGCCCGGCCTGCAGGCCCTTGATGCGCTGCTTCTGTTCCTGCATCTCGTCGTGCTCGCGGCCCTCGGGGAGCTTGTCGGCGATCTTCGCGAGCAGGCGGTGCAGGGCGCCGAGCGGGCCATCGAGCATGGGCTCGGCGACGCCGGCCTCGCGGATGCGGACGACGGGGCGCTTGTCGAGCAACCGCGTGTTGAGGTGGTCGAAGAACTGCTTGGAGGCTTCGAGGGCGTCCAGCACGAGCTGCTGCCCCTCGGGCCCGGCGTGCTTGCGCAGCAGGCCTCGCTTGGACTTGGGGTTGAAGAGGTGCTTCAGCGCGCGGTCCACGCTGTAGCTGCTCAGGCTGAGTCCGAAGTTGTTCGTCGCGACCTCGGGCACCGTGTGCGCCTCGTCGAGCACGAGAAAATCGTCCGGAAACAACACGCCGCGCGTCTCTCGATCGCCGCCATTCGCCTGGGCTCCGCCCGCGTTGATCAGCGCGAAGAGCAGGGCGTGGTTGACGATGATGACCTGGGCGTTCCGCAGCCGGGCCCGGGCGCGCTGGTAGTGGCATTTCTCGCAGTCACAGTGCTTGCGCGAGCAGGCGGAGGAGTCGGCGTTGACGACATCCCAGACCTCGGGTTTTGGCGGCGGTTTAAGTTCGTGCCGCAATCCCGTCTCGGTCTTTTCCGCCCAGCCGGCGATGCGCTGCAGTTCCTCATAGTCGGCGTCGGCAAAGAGGCTGGCGCGATCCGCGAGGGCATGCCCGAGGCGGGTGGGGCAGAGGTAGTTCGATTTGCCGACCAGCACCGTGGAGCGGAAGTCGGCGTAGGCGGCGCCGGCGGCGTCGGACTTGAACAACCGCCGGCAGAGCGGGAGGTCCTTTTGTTGGATCTGCTCCTGCAGCGAGATCGTGTGGGTGGACACGATGAGCTGACGGCCTTGATCAACAGCGTGGATAATACCGGGTATAAGGTAGGCGAGGCTCTTGCCGACGCCAGTGCCGGCCTCGAACAGGAGAGGTGTGTCGTCTGTCAGCGCGGCGGCCACGGCGCGGGCCATTTGCGCCTGCTCAGGACGGTGATCGAGCCGGAGTTGGGTGCACAGCAGGCCGGTCTCGGCGAAGATGTCTCGCGCGAGTTCCCGGAGTCGTGACGGCTTGGCGCCGCCCTCTTCTGTGAGCCCGATCATCCGGCGAATCAGCGGGGCGCGGCGTTCAGGTGCAAATCAATTTGCGCGACCGTCGGTCGTGCACAAGATGCCGGCATGAGCGAGACAGACAATTGGACAAACGATCTCGTGCGGTTCTTGTGTGAACAACCGTCGGTCGGTGCGGTGCGATTGGACGCTTCGTCCCAACGGGTTTCCGTGGCCACGCTCGGGCAGGTGGACGTGAAGGACCTGGAGGCCAAGCTGGCGGCGACGATTTCTGCGGTGCAGAAAAGGTTTGCCGATCAGCCGGCCCGGCTCGCGGCCGCGGGATTCACCCTCAAGCAGGAGGGCAAGTCGATTGTCATTGGTCGCAACATGGGTGCCACGGCGGAGAGTCTCTGGCTCTGGCGCGAGATGGAGTGGCCGGAGATCAAGGCGGAAACTTCGCACGATGACCAAGAGTGGCGGATGCTGGCCAAGTTTGCCGCAGTCTGCGGTGCGGCCGGCGTGGCCGGATTCGTCGCCGCCTCCTTCGCCCCCGGAATGCCCTGGCTGTCCCGCAGCTTCTATTTCGTGGGCATCGTGGCCGGTGCGTGGGACGCCGCCATCGATACCTGGGGCAATCTGAAGAAGCGCGAGGTGGACATCCATTTCCTGATGCTCGCGGTAGCCTTTGGGGCGATGTTCATCGGCGCGTGGGGGGAAGCCGTGTTGCTGCTCTTTCTGTTCTCGGCCTCGGGGGCGATGGAGGAATACGCGCTCGACCGGACCCAACGGGAGGTCAGCTCGCTCCTGAAATCCGCGCCGAAGCGGGCCGTGGTGGTCGAGGCGGATGGGACCGAACGCGAAATCGCGGTCGAGGAGTTGCAGGTTGGCCAGCGTGTGCGGGTGCGACCGGGCGGCGCCTACGCGGCCGATGGCGTGGTGGTCACGGGCAAGAGTGCCAGTGACGAATCAAACCTGACAGGTGAAGCCACGCCGGTGGAAAAGGCGGTCGGTGATCAGGTGTTCAGCGGTACGCTCAATCTTTGGGGCGCGGTCGATTACGAACTCGTCCGGCTGCCCGGCGAAAGCACGCTGCAAAAGATCATCCGGTTGATCCAGACCGCGCAAAAGCTCAAGGCGCCGAGCGAGCGGTTCACCGATCGCTTCGGCACGGGTTACACGTACATCGTCATCGGCGGGTCGTTTGCGATGTTTCTGCTGTGGTGGCTGGGGTTCCATCTGCCGGCCTTTACGAACACGCCGGAAACGCGCTCGGCGTTCTACCGGGCGATGACGCTCATGGTCGTGGCCAGTCCGTGTGCCCTGGTGCTGTCGATTCCGTCCGCGATTCTGGCCGCGATCGCCTGGGGCGCGAAGCACGGCGTGCTTTTCCGCGGCGGTGCCGCCATCGAAAAACTGGCCGACATCGACGTGGTGGCGCTCGACAAGACCGGCACGCTCACCACGGGCGAGCTGGCGGTGGTGGGCTACGAAAGTTTTCCGACCGGACGCGAGACCGAGGTCATGGAGCTCGCCTACGCCCTGGAGAGCAAATCGGAGCATCCGTTGGCGCGTGCCATCGTGCGCGATGCCAAGGCGCGCGGTGTGCGGCTGATCGAACTGGCGGATTTCAAGAACATCGTCGGGCATGGCGTGGGCGGCAGTTATGACGGCAAGCAAGCGCTGCTGGGCCGGCGCGAGTTGCTCGAGTCCGGCCCCCTGGCTGGCTGGGCGGAAAAGCTGCCGCCGGCTCCGGCGGAGCTCTCCGAAGTGTGGGTGATCGGCAAGGACATGCTTGGCCGGGTGCTGCTGCGCGATCAGATCAGGGAAGAATCCAAAGGCGTGCTGGCCGAGCTGAAGAAGCTGGGACTGCGCACGGTGATGTTGACCG
>JBDKHE010000076.1:0-2672 GCA_039797805.1 Verrucomicrobiota bacterium | reverse complement strand
CTGGCCAGGGCAACTATCTCCCCCCGGACCTCAACGCGCACATCCCGCGGACCTGGCTCTTCTGGCACCGATGGACGGACGGCGGACGCTGTCCCCGGACCAAGCAACCCTTGCGCCGCGCCGAGATCGGCGGCCGTACCACCTGCTGGTCCCCTGCCCGCCAGAAACTGGCTGATTGAGGTTCGTGTAATGGCCTGACGGAAGAAGGAATAACTTACACGCCAGTCCCAACACACCCCGCCCTGGCGGGCACCCGCTCGGCTGAGCTCACGGCCTCGGCCCTTTTTCTAGTGGTGATTTCCGGACCAGTGGATTGGGTCCCCTCTAGCAGAGGGGTGGCGCGAAGCGACGGGGTGTGTCAGGCTCCTGAATAGCGCGACGCCGCCCCCGTGCCCCAGAAACTCTCCGCCCATTTCTGGAGAGAACCCGGTGTACTGCCTTCTTTCGAAGGCGACCGGCGGCAGCGGCATTGAGCCGGGGCTCGCGGTGGATTTATGGCGTCGACGGCGGCGGGAAGTGGGCTTTGCTCGTCCTGTGTCCGCGCCCAAGATCCGCCTTGATGAACTTCTGGTGCAGCGTGGTTTGTGCCCGAGCCGGGCGCAGGCCAAGGCGCTGATCATGACCGGTCGCGTGCGCCACGGGACCGACCGGCTGGACAAGCCGGGCAAGGATTATCCGGCCGATTTCGAGGTCACGATCGACCAGCCGCCCCGTTTCGTCAGCCGCGGCGGGGAGAAGCTGGCGGCGTACCTCGAGCAATTCCCGCTGGATCTCAGCGGCGTGCATTTCCTCGATGTCGGCGCCTCGACCGGCGGGTTCACCGACTGCGCGCTGCAGGCCGGGGCCGCCAGCGCCACCTGCGTGGACGTCGGCCACGGACAGTTGCACGACAAGCTCCGCCGCGATCCGCGGGTGACCAATCTGGAAAAGGTCAACGCCCGCCACCTCACGCCGGGCGCCCTGCCTCGCGATGCCTATGATCTGGTGGTGATGGATCTCTCCTTCATCTCGCTCAAGAGTGTGCTGCCGGCCGTGTGGCCGTTTCTCCGTCCGGGCGGCACCCTGATCGCCCTGGTCAAGCCCCAGTTCGAGGCGGGCAAGGCGGAGGTGGACAAGGGCCAGGGTATCATTCGGGAAGACGCCGTGCGGATGCGCGTGCTGGCCGAGGTCCGGGACTTCGCCCTGCAGACGCTGGCGGGCGCCACCCTGCACGGCGAACGCGAATGCCCGGTGCACGGCGCCGACGGCAACCGCGAGTTTCTGCTCGGGCTGAAGAAGGCGGCTCCGGACGAATGACGCGGATCGGCACGGATTGGGATTCCCAATCGGGCGATTTTTCCACGTAATCCCCGCACACCTTCATGTCCCCCATCCGCAGACTCGCCTTTGTCGTCAACCAGGAGAAACCCGGCGCCGCCGAACTGGCCCGGGAACTCATCGCCATCGCGCGCACGGTGGGCGTTCGCCGGATCAAGAGCCGTCCCGCCCGCAAGCTCCCGCACGGCTATTTCAAAGGCTGTGACGCCGGGTGCATCATCGGCGGCGATGGCACGCTGCTGGGAGCCGTCAGCGAGGCGACGGCGGCCGGCGTGCCGCTCATCGGCGTGAACCAAGGCAGCCTCGGCTACCTGACCAGTTTTTCCCCGGAAGAAGCCCGCGCCTCTTTTGGCGAGGTGTTGCAGGGCCATTACCGTCTGGCGCACCGCACCCTGCTGGAATGCGGCACCGGTCCGCGTCGCCGTGATCTCGCGCTGAACGACGTGTTGATCAAGGCGGAGGTCAATTCCCAGCTCGTGCGACTGGAAGTGCGCGCAGACGGCGAACTGGTGACCGACTACCTGTGCGACGGCCTGGTGCTGTCCACCCCCACCGGTTCGACCGCCTACAATCTCTCGGCCGGCGGACCGATCGTCCACCCGGAGGCGGGCGTCATCGCCATGACCCCGATCTGCCCGCACACGCTCAGCAACCGCACCATCGTCTTCAACGACGGGGTGAAGCTCAGCATCCGCAACTGTTCGCCGGATTCACGTCTGCTCGTCGCGGTCGACGGCCAGCGCAACCGCAGCGTGGTCCAGGGCTCCGAGGTCGACGTGATCATCGCCAAGCGCCGGCTCGGCCTCGTGCAAAGCCGCGATTACCGCCACTTCAGCGTCATGCGCGCCAAGCTCAAGTGGAGCGGCGGTTTGACCGACAAGAAATAACCTGAACCGCGGGCGAGTTGCCCGCTCTCCGGCGATTAGATTCGCAGGGCCGGGCAGGAGACCGGCTCGCAAACAAGCGCCGGATCGTAGTGCATCCCTCCAAGCGGAAGCCTTGCCCCAAAACGCCAGGTAGATGACCGGCTAGGAGACCTCGCGCCATCCGGCAACGAAAAAGCCCCGGTGGCCCGACCGGGGCTTCGCTCGATCCGTCGCGCAGACGGATTATTTCTTCTCCAGCTTCTTGGCCTCCCGCGCGGCTTTTTTCGCTTCGCGCTCAGCATCTTCGTCGGCCTGCTTCTTCGCCTTTTCATCGGCGTCGAGCTTGCCGTCCTTGTTGGCGTCGTACTTCTCCAGGTTGGCTTCCCGAGTCTCCTTCGCCTTGGCCTTGGCCCCGGCCTTGGCGGCGGCTTTTTCCTCTTCACTCAGTTTGCCATCCTTGTCGGCATCGTACTTTTCCTGGTTCTTGGT
>JBDKHE010000075.1:0-6487 GCA_039797805.1 Verrucomicrobiota bacterium | reverse complement strand
CGAGCACCTGGCCGAGCAGCACGAGCACGACGATCACCGCGGCAGCTTCAAAATAGACATCGACCACCTCGTGCGCCCGCATCGCGGGCGGAAATAGGCCCGGCCAAAAGAATGCCACGATGCTGTAGCCCCACGCCGCGCCCACGCCGATGGCGATCAGCGTGAACATATTCCAATGTCCCGAACGCAGCGATTTTGCCCCGCGCACAAAGAAGGGCCATCCGGCCCACAAGACCACCGGCGTCGAAAGAAGAAACTGCGCCCAGCGGCTCGTCGGGGAATTCGCAACGTGCAACAGCGATGGCACGAGGTGTAGCATGCCAAGCACGAGAACCGGCAGCGCCAGTGCTCCGCCCAGCCAGAAGCGCCGCGTCATGTCGTGCAGTTCGTGGTTATCCTCCTCCGGTCCGGAGGTGACGGTCTTCGGCTCGAGCGCCATTCCGCAGATGGGGCAAGCACCAGGGTGATCCTGTTCGATTTGCGGGTGCATCGGACAGGTCCAGAGGGTCTTGGCGGGCTCGCGGTAGGCTGGGTTGCGCTCCAGTGCCATACCGCACTTCGGGCAGTCGCCCGGCTTGTCCGATTCGACTCCTTCGCACATCGGACAGTAATAGGCAGCTCCCGCCGGCGGCTTCCGATCATGGTGGTGCCCGGAGCCGTGATGCGTGCAGCCCTCATGGCCATGAGTCACTGCGTCGCCGTGAGCATGTTTGCCCTGGCTTTCCATGGCGTGGACGTGTCCATGATCGGATTTGGGATCCTCTGGGGAGTGCTGTTTCATGCCTAGCTGACGGAATCTAGCCTCATTCCTTACACTTTTCCACCCGGCGACGTTCGCGGGCCTGGCAGGCACAGTTGAGACAGCCCTCCCGGCTACAAGCGCCGCAAAAGACCTCCAGACGTTCCCGGAGTTGGGTGCGGGCCCGGTGCAGCACGACATCCAGTGTCGCCACCGTAAGATCGAGCTCCCGGGCTGCATTGGTCTTCTTCTCTCCGTGCAGATCAATCCGGCGGAGCACGTCGGCGTAGCGCGGTTTGAGTGTCGGCAACAGCCCTTCAAAACAGACACACATCACGGCGTCCCAGTCTGCCGGCGGCGGCACCCGATCACTTCCGGTCGTCCGCAGCTCAGTCCAGAGGCGATCAACCCGACCACGGTCCCGCTGTTGTCGCCGGTAATAATCCACAATCGCGCGCCGCAGTATCCGATAGAACCAAGGGATCACTCGCTCTCCCCGCTGCAGACTCGACCCCTTTTGCAGCGCGCGGAGCAGACTATCTTGCAGCAAATCCTCCGCCTCGGACGCATTTCCCAAGCGGGCAGCGAGAAAGCGATGAAAGCGACCCCGCTCCGCGACGAGCACGCGCACGCTCTTCTCGTCCAGCGTTACGGGGGCTTTCCCATCCATAAGACCGGAAGGTTCCCCTGACTTTGTCTTCGTGGCTGCTGACCGCACCCAACTTCAACGCCCCGAAGCCGTAAATCCCTCAGCTAAAACGAGATTTTCCGCGGCTCCGGGTTATGGTGCCGCCGGCACTGTAAGGAACTGGGCCGCTTGAGTAGGTTCCATTGTTAAGCCAAGCAGCACACCAACGCGGCGAAGAACCGCCACCACCCAACAACCTAACTTCACCATGCGCCCCTTCCGAATCCTCGCTTCCGTGCTCGTTGCCTTCGCCCTTATCGAAGTCTCGGCCCAAACCCCGCCTCACCCCAATCATTCGATGCCCGGCATGTCCGGGGCGGGAATGTCCATGGAGGGCCAGATGACCATGCCGATGGCGTTAGGGCCGATTCAGGACAGCCAGGAAGCCTCAGGGACAGCATGGCAGCCGGCGGACACGCCCATGCACGCCGCTCATTCGATGCTCGGTAACTGGGCTCTGATGACGCACTACAATGCGTTCCTTGGCTATGACCACCAGGCTGGGCCGCGGGGAGATGATCAGGTCAATTCGGTCAATTGGTTGATGCTCATGGCGACCAGGCGAGAGGCCGACCATGAACTGACCTTTCGCGGCATGTTCAGTTTGGAGCCGGCGACCACAACCAGGAAGGGTTACCCGCTCCTGTTCCAATCGGGTGAAGCGTATCAAGGCCAACCGCTGATCGACCGTCAGCATCCCCACGATCTGTTTATGGAACTGTCGGGGCGTTATCGCCGGATACTCACCCCCGACTCGGTTTTCTCTCTTTATGTCGCACCGTCTGGCGAACCCGCCCTGGGGCCCGCCGCCTTTCCCCATCGCATGTCCGCGATGGACAATCCTGCTGCGCCCATCAGCCACCACTGGCTCGACTCCACCCACATTGCCTTCGGTGTCCTCACCGCCGGCTTCGCGCAAAAGACGTGGCAGCTGGAAGGTTCCTGGTTCAACGGTCGCGAACCAGATGACGACCGTTGGGACATCGAGAAACCCAAACTCGATTCGTATTCTGGTCGGCTCACCTGGAACCCGACACCGGAATGGAGCGCCCAGCTTTCGCACGGCTACCTGAAGAGTCCCGAGGAACTGCATCCGGACGAGAGTGTGCGCCGGACGACTGCGTCCATCATGCACCTCACCAAGCTGGCCGATGGCAGCCATCTCGCGACCACGTTCGGGTGGGGCCGCAATCGCGGCGACCAGGCGACGAACGCGTTTTTGATCGAACCGAGCTACATGACGGCGACCTACACGGTTTTTGCCCGCGCCGAATATGTCCAGAAAACCGGTGAAGAGCTGGGATTGCCGCCAGATGACCGGATAATTCCGGTCAAGCAATTCACGCTCGGCGCGAGTCGCGAACTCGTGAAGGGCCGGCCCTATCAATTGGCGCTGGGGGCTTCCGCCACCTATTCGTGGAAGCCAAACGACCTAGACGGGCTCTACGGCAAAAACCCGGTCGGCTACTGGATTTTCCTGCGCCTGCGCCCAGCGGCGATGGGCCATTGAGATTCTACGTCGGGCCGGCGACCACGGCGCCGGCCGTGTCGTCTGCGGAGACCCACGTTCAGAAGAAAGTCCGGCCGCCCATTGCTAAGCGGCCGGACAGGCACAAACCCGCGTTAAACCTACTGACAACGCGGAAGTATCACTAAAGTCTGCTGCGCGGAGAGGGGCGCGAAATCGCGGGTTTCATGAGGAGGTGAAGGTAAACCAGTCCTTTCCCCACACGAGCAGCGCCCCAAAATGGCCTGAGGCGGCAATCAACACGAACGTCAGCGCCGCCACCAGCCGACGTGCCCAAACCTTTCCGGGCGTAATCGCATCGCGCCACGCTCGGGCGCTGAGCCAGGCCAACACGGCCCAGATCGCCGCGGCAACGGCCAGCCAGCGGTGCAGTTCGAGGATGTCGTGCTGATCCGAACGAATGTGTTCATGGGCGGCGAGCAACCAGCCGCTCCCGACAGCCAAGAGCGCAGCAATTGCGCCGAGCCCGAAGAGGCCTGCGACGGCTCGCCCGAGAAACTCCGAGTTCCGGAACCCCCGCACGGCCTCGAACACCGCGCCCAGAACTAGCAGCGCCACAGGAAAGTGCAGCAGCACAGGGTGGAGACGGCCGAGCAACTCTGCGGGAGAAGCCATAAGCAAAGGCACCTCACGACCGGGAGGGCCGCGAGGTGTCTCGAAGCCAGAAATCAATGCTTGTGGTGATGCTCGGGTGTGCTGCCGCCCTGCTTCGCCGCGGCCTCATCGAGGACCTTGAGATACTTCTCGGGGTCCTTGTTGAAGTCCTTCTCGCAGTCCTTGCAGCAGAAGCTGACCAGGCGGTCCGGCTTGCCCTCGACGCGGTAGATGAAATCGACGGGCTTGCCCATGTCGCCGCCGAGCTTGTCCTCGGAAACGATACAGGCGGTGGTCGGGTATTCGGCCTTGGCCTTGGCGACCCAGGCGGCGTCCTTTGCGGTTACGGGGACCAGTTGGCCCTTGTTGTGGCCTTCGTGGGCGAAGGCGGAGTTGGTGATCGCGACGGCGCCGAGAAGCGCCGCAACGATGGCGAGGGTGCGGAGGGATTGCATAGATTTGATTGACGGTTCGAGAGGTTAAACGGCTGCCGCGCTCCGATCCCTCAACATTTCGGGCTTCTTCTTTTGGGGCTTAAAACCTGTCGGTGACGCTCAGACCTAGCCACCCGCCAGCTGCGACCGGCCTGTGGACGACTCCTCGATCCGGATCGCGGCCAGCTCGCGTTTAACCGCGGCGGTGACATTGGCGAAGCAGCATGAGCCCTGAGGATTGCGGATTTCGCAGGCGCAGCGGTCCGCCTTCATCTCGGCGGCAATGCGGCCCGGTGCTGTGCATTGGCCGGTTGCCCGGATCTCGGCCCGGGCCATTTTTGTATCAAACCCAAAGCAGTAGCATAACTGGGGATTGTCGCTATGCTTCGCTGTCGGGACTTGGCGCACGTCCCCCAGCGTCAAGATCGTGCCCGTCCCGGTGAAATACACCACCGGACAATCCGGCGTGCGGCAAAAGGCGAAGGGCTCCGCTTCGACCATCGCAAGGTGCGGCAGTTTCACTTGATGCTTGAGCGTCAGCAGCGAGATAGACTTGCCGGGTTTGCCGCAGCGAGGGCAGACCAAGGCGGGCGATCCTGAAGGCGGAGCGGTTTCGGCGGCTGGGGTGGTGGAGCAACAGTCGGGCATGTTGGACTTATTTGAGGGTGGAGCGGTCGGCGGGAAAGCCGCTGGCGTCGATAAGCGTAAGCAGTTGATCGCGGTTTATGGCCGAAGGATCGTAGATCAGAATCGCCGCCTTGGAGTCGTAGTCCACAATGGCCTGCTTTACGCCCGGAGCCCTGCTGAGTGAAGCCTCAATACTCCTCGCGCAGGATGGGCAGTCCATGGAAGGGATCAGCACGCTGATTTTGGCGTCGCTGGCCGCGACCGCAGCGGCGTTGATCGAGTGATTCCGTGCGGGCAGCGACGGATAGATCGCCGCACCCAGCGCCACCAGTGTTCCGAACCACAGGCTGATCCGCGTCGTCTTGCCGGGCGGACAAGGGCAGGATCCGTCATCACAGTCGGCCTTGGGGCGACGGTAACTGCAATACCAAGCCAGACCCAACAACACGAAGGTGACGCAGAGCAGAACCGGCCGCCACTGGGCGAACCATGCCGCCGCCGCGAAGCTGCCAAGCCCGAGACTGAGGGCCAGCAGCGGCCCGATACAACACAGCGAGGCGGCAAGCCCGGCAAAGACGCCACCAGTCAGCATCCAGGAGAATCGGGGCTTTTTCATGGTGGCATGCTACACCCTATAGTATGGTATAGGGTCAAACAACCCTTCATGACCATTGGCGAGCTGGCAAAAAAGGCAGCAGTAAACGTGCAGACCATCCGCTATTACGAGCGGGAGGGACTGATGACGGGCGCTCATCGCTGGCCGGATTCGGGCTACCGGGACTTCGACGACGAGGCGCTGTTGCGCCTGAAATTTATCCGTTCAGCGAAGGATCTCGGTTTTACTCTGCGGGAGATCAAGGGGTTGTTGGACATGCGTGTCTTGCCCGGCGAGTCGTGCGCTGAGGTGCGGCGGATGATTAAGGTCAAACTCGCCGAGCTTGACCGCCGTATGACTGAAATGCGGCGGCTGCGCCGGGCGCTGGTCAAGCTGGATGAGGCTTGTGGACAGCGCCAGGCCGACACCACCTGCCCAGCCCTCTGGGCGATCGAGAAATAGGTCAGCGCCCCAAGACGAACATCTGCAGTAATATCGGCATGCGCCAATTGTCCCCGTGAGCTGGGTTCCCAACATCAGTCTTACGCGGTAGCAACTGACACAAGGTCATGTCGGTTCGGCCATGGCTTTTGGGGCCTAAAACTCGTAGGTGGCGCTCAGGCCGATCCATGCTCGCCGACCCGGAGCGGCCAAGCGGGGCGACCAGTCGCCGTCTGGGTCTGCGGCTTCGGTGAAATGCGCGTCCACGGCCAGCGTGGTGTGCCACGAGATCCGGTAGGGCAGCCTCAGGTCGGCCCCCCAATAGCCATACGCGTCGCTGACGCCCGCTCCCGCAGCCTCAGGCAGGACATCTTTTGCCCGCACGTGCCCGACATAGACCCGCCCCTCCAGATAGGTGCCCCAATGAGGCAGGGGTAAATCATACTCCAGCGAGCCTTGCCCCGCCAGGGAGCGGAAGCGTATGTCGTAGCCCGATTCGAGGACCCAACGCACTTGCCGCCTGGTTGTCCAAGTCATGCGCATGTTCGTCTCGAACGAGTGTGCCGCCGCGCCCGCGACGGGTGCATCGACATACCAGAAATGGGTGCCGGAGGCCTCGATCGAGAGGGCTTTGGTCACGGACCACACATATCCGATCGCAGAGCGCAGCTCGCCGGGCGCCGTGGAATCGAAGGGGCGGCTGGACCAAAACTGCCCTCGCCATCCACGCACGGCCCCATCCAGCCCCACCTGCCATGCCGGTCCGGAGCGTTCGACTCCGCGATAGACGTGACGGGAGACAACGCCGGAGGACGCGCTAACCACCAGGTCCTCGCTGTCG
>JBDKHE010000074.1:0-5614 GCA_039797805.1 Verrucomicrobiota bacterium | reverse complement strand
TAAGAATGCGGATCACCGCCAATGCCCGCTCGCTGTCGAGTGGGGCGGTGGGCTCATCGGCGAGAATTACCGGGGGCCGGTTGACGAGCGCCCGGGCGATGGACACGCGCTGTTGCTCGCCACCGGAAAGTTGCGACGGCATGGCTTTGGCGCGATGCGCGACATCGAGCGCTTCGAGCAGTTCCACGGCCCGCTTTCGGGCTTCCTCATTGGGCACGCCGGCCAGCATGGGCAGCAGAGCGACGTTGTCGGTAACGTCGAGAAACGGGATCAGATAGGGTGCCTGAAATACGAAGCCAATTTTGTCCCGGCGCAGTTCCCTCAGATCGGAAATCTTCCAGCCTTGGTCGTAAATCACGTCTTCGCCCAGCGACATGCGCCCAGCGGTCGGCTCGATGACCGCACCCAGGCACTTGAGCAGGGTGGTTTTGCCAGAGCCCGAAGGGCCGACCAGCCCGACGACTTCACCCGGAGCGACGCGCATGTCCACGCCCTTGAGCGCATCGACCGCGGTATCGCCCTCGCCGTAGCGCTTGCGCAACCCCTCAATCTTGATGCCTTGCCAGTGCATATTAGCCTCCGATCGCCTCCGCCGGGTCCACTTTGAGGGCAGCCCGGATGGCCAGCACGCTGGCCAGCACACAGATCACCATCAGCGCAAAGAACCCCCATGCCGCATCGACCGGTTCGAGCAGGACATATTTTGGAAAAAACGGCGCCCAAGTGGTGGCTGCTATCTTACCCACCACGAAGCCAATTATGCCAAGCCTCACAGCCTGCTGCATGATCATCCCGGCGATGGTGCGGTTTTTGGTGCCGATCAATTTCAGCACCGCAATCTCACGGATTTTTCCCAGGGTCAGCGTATAGATGATGAAGGCAACAATCGCAGCGCTGACGATGGCCAGGATCACCAGAAACATGCTGATCTGCTTGGCGGAGGTTGCGATCAGCTTACGGATCAGGAGATCCTCCATCTGCGCACGGGTATAGACCTGAAGCCGTTTCCAGCGGCGAATTGGCTCGGCCACTTCCTCCGCGGTAAAGCCCGGCAGGATTTGCACCAACACCGCGTTGACGGACGTATTGATGCTTTGTGACGCGATCACCGAATTGAGCAGGCCGGGCACGCCTGGCCGGTTGTAGGTCGGATTGACCGTCGTGCGTCGCCGCTGATGAACGATGGCGTCGTTATCCTTGAGAAATTGCGCCGCTTGGGCGTCTTTCAGCGCGATAAATACCATCGGATCGCCGCTGGAGGAAACCATGCGGCGTGTCAGCCCGACCACCGTATAAATATTGCGACGAATTTGGATGCGTTCGCCGAGCTGAAACTTGGTCGCCACGTCGGCCACGGCTTCGTAGTGCCCGCGGGTGATTTGTCTCCCGGCGATCAAATATCCAGGTTGACCGGGTTCGCCGGGTCCACCCGGCACAACGCCGACAACCATGGAGCGCACGTCCGTTTCACCGTGCCGCACCTGCATGGTAAGATAGGTCACGTTGGCCGCCCGAGCGACACCGGGCATGCCCAGTATCCCGCGATACACATCATCATGCAGGCTGGATGACTCGGCATAGGGCCCGAGCGTATCTTTTTGCACCACCCACAGGTCCGCTCCGCTGTTGTCGAGACGAGCCTTTCCATCATCCACCATGCCGCGATAAACGCCCGCCATGGTCAGCGTGACGCCGATCAACAAGCCTAGGCCCACACCGGTGAAGACAAACTTGCCCCACGAATGCAGAATGTCGCGTCCAGCCAGACTGATCATGGCGATACTCCCGGCAATCGCTCAACCCGTTTCACCCGGGTGTGGGCGCCAAGTGAGCGCACGCTATAGACGACCACCTGCGTGCCCGGCTCAAGTCCCTCAAGAATCTGCACCCGGCCATCAAGGTCACTGGCCCCCATCTTGACGAGCGCGAATTGCAGGGAGTTCCCTTTGATGAGCCAGACGCCAAGACGCCCGCCGACTCGCTGTACGCTGGCGTTGGGCACCACGGGTTCAGCCGGCAGGGCTGGAAGGGCAACCGTTACTTCCACTAATTCACCGACCGGCGGCAACGGCTCCGGTATCGTGTCAAAAACCACCTTGGCGAGGGTCTCTTCGGTTACGGTGTCAGCGACCGGCTCAACTCGCAGCACTTGTCCAGCGATAGAGCGACCCGCCTGAGAGCGCAGCACGATCCGGGCGGGCAGGTCCGAACGCAGGCCCGTGGCGCGGAGTTGCTCGAAACGCACATTGACCCACAGGCTGGCCGGATCAATCAGCTCCACCACCGGTTGTCCCGCCACGACCGTCGTGCCCGGATCGACATTCCTTACCGTCACCAACCCAGCGGCCGGCGCCATCAGACGCAGATTGGCCTTCTGCCGGATCATAACCTCGCGGTCGGCGCCGACTCGCACCAACTCCTGAAGGGCGACTTCTAAATTTGCTCGTGCAGTGGCAAGGTTAGCAGTGACCACTTGAAGTTCCTGGGCCTTCGCATCGACCGTTTCTTTACTGGCTGAGCCTGCCCGCAGGAGACTTTCGTAACGTCGGGTCTGAGATTCGGCATAGCTCTGGCGGGCCGTGACCTCTTGAACCAGCGCCTCCGCCGCTCGCACACCGGCGGCCGCCCGTTTTTGCGCGGCCTCCTGTGCGGCAATGCGTTCGTCGAAATCCACCGGATCCATTTCACCCAACAATTGCCCGGCCGACACCCGGTCGCCGACTTGAACGTAAACCTCTTTGACTCGCCCGGCGGTGGTCGGTCCGATCTTGTGGGAGTAACGGGCCTCCACCGTACCGATACCGTATAAAGCTGGCGTGATGGAAAGCTGTTCGACCGTGGTTGACGTTACGGGAACGGGGGCCAGCGGACCCGACCGCAAAGCGACATAAATGAACAACGCGAGCATGGGTATGAGCACACCCAGCAACGCCAATGTCCGCCGGTTCATGTGCGGTAGCTTCACGGTACCCTCCTGATGCCCCGGGCAAAAATAGCAAAAGCACCGGGAGCATCCGACCGAATGCGACGCACATTCCCGGCCAGCAGCGACTGCATGACCAAACCTTGGACCGAACCGATGAACAGGGTAGCGGCGGCGTTGGGATCCACGTCTGCGGCCAGTTCACCTTGAGCTTTCCCCTGTTTGATGAGGGCCTGCAGACGAGTGCCGTATTGGGTTATCAGTTTTTGAACCATCCGCTTGGCTGGTGTGGCCTCCGCCCTTTGGAGTTCCCCAAAAAGCATGCGCGGCACACCGGGGTGCTTGGCCACGAAATCGACATGGGCCATGAACATCGCCTCCAAGGCTGCCAATGGGGTGGCGGCCGTCTGTGCCGCTTTGTCGACTCGCGCCAACAAGCGCTCAGCCACCCATTCCATCACGGCCTGCCAGACTGAGTCCTTCGTGGGAAAATGCCGGAAGAGCGCGCCTTGGGTCAGGTTCATCCTATGGGCAATGGCGCTGGTGGTGATTTCGCTGGGGTTCTGCTCGGCGGCCAATTCGATCACCGTCGCTACGGTGACAGATCTGCGCTCGTCCGCCGGGAGATGTTTGGGGCGAAGTTCTGTGGGATTCCTTCTCATAGTAAGTAATTACTTACTTACTATCTATTGTCTGTCAACCGTCCTCTTTTTGCGGAACAATCTGGCCAGTATCGGTGGCTCAACCGGCTCGTAACCTCCGGCAGGTGCGCGCAAATCGTCGCCCCTCTCGTCTCGAACGGATGCCCGGTTGCTGGCTCCGCCACGTTCCGGAGCGGCCATGGAACGTGCTCAGTCCTTTACGGGCTCCCAAAGAATATTCGCCGAGTCACCGCCATATCGAGCGCCCTGATCCAGGCGGGCGTTTGCGTCTCTCGTGTCCACACTTTCGGCGAATAGGAGCTACGGCTCCTTGATCGCGTCAATTCCGTAGCCCAGCGCCGTCAGCGGCTTTCGCCAACCAAGTCGAACCGACCAGACGCACAATTCTAGCCACGAGGCATTTTTCGTCAGGGCCCTGGACAGCCAATTTCGTCGCGGTTCGCTTCGGCCAAAATCTCTAGTCCACCCCTGATCATCACGAGCGCGATGCCGGCACCGACGATCAAATCCGGCCAGCGCGAGTCCGTCAAATGCACGAGCAAGCCGGCAAGGATCACACCCAGGTTGGCGATCACGTCGCTGCGCGAAAATATCCAACTTGCGCGCATGTGCACCTCTCCCTCACGGTGCGCTTGCAGCAGCCGAAGGCAGTAAGCGTTCGCCACGAGTGCAACTGAGGCGATGATCATCATGAGCGCCGAGTGCGGTTCGCTGCCAAATATAGCCCGGCGCGCTACGTCGAGGACAATGCTCGTGGCGAGCACCAGTTGAAAAATACCGGCCCAGCGCGCGGCGCGGCGCTTGATGGCTGCGGCTTTCCCAATCGCATATAGTCCTACACTGTAAACCAGCGCGTCAGCCAACATATCCAACGAATCGGCAATCACACCGGACGATTGAGCGAAGAAGCCGACCGCGATTTCGATCACGAACATGGCACCGTTGATCGCCAACAGTTTCACGAGCACACCACGCTGGGCTTGGTTCTTTGTTTCGATGTGGCAATCGCAGCTCATTTTTTGGTGTTCGGTTCGTATCATTTATGTTCGACAAAATTGAATGACGAGTCCGATCCGAGCTGAACATCACAGCTTGGCTTCGGGGAAACGCCTTTCCCCACGTTCGAGTCCATGTCTCGCCCTCCCCATTCTAGCGGGGACACCCCGCAACGCCCCGATACCGGCTATCGCCGGGATTTCCAGCGCGAGCGGCCGGGTTCGCGGCTCCGGCACTCCCGCTCCGATTCCGGCTCCGGCCATTCGCTGCGGTCGGAGACGGCTGGGTTTCCGCGCTAACGGCCTGTCGCCTGCACTCCGCTCTCGCACCTGCGCGGCGAACCCACCCGCTCGAATCGAGGAATTATGGACTACGAGACGCTCGCTGCGCTCGATTTCTTTTAGCCCTGCCCCGTCCGTAGCGCCCCATTTTATGGGCGGTCAAGGTCGTGCCTTCGGCCTCCACCGCGCGCAAACATTCCGCTTCCCCCTCGTTGCGGATAAATCCGCCGCCTCGGCGCTCCATCCAGCGCTTTGACTTTTCGCCCATCCCGAGCGGGCGCTCAAACGGGCAGCACCCGCGATCACTCGACACGTTGTTGAGTATGGGAACGCTGCTCGCGCGAGCGCTCACTATGCGCGTTTACGAAGCCAAGATGGTTTACTCTCTCATTTCACTCGGCGATGAGGTCCACCTAGACAATCCCTCCAAAGTAACCGACTACCTGCGTTCAGCCTTCGACGAAAATCCCATGCAAGAGGCTTTCTACTGTGTCTATCTCGACCGTAAGAACCATCCCCTGGGTCGTCATCTCATCACCCTCGGCACGGCCACCAATACACTGGTTTCCCCCAAGGAAGTGTTCCGTGGTGCGATCCTTTCCGGAGCCACCGCCATCATTGTCGCTCACAATCACCCGTCCGGCGATCCCTCGCCCTCGTCTGCCGACATCCAGGTCACCCGTGCGTTACGGGAAGCCGCCAAGATCATCGAAATCGATCTTCTGGACCACGTCGTAGTCGGCGACGTGAAA
>JBDKHE010000073.1:0-4420 GCA_039797805.1 Verrucomicrobiota bacterium | reverse complement strand
AGTTTCGTCTGGGCATGGACCAGTTCGTGATCGGCAACGGCTCCAATGAGCTGATCGAGCTCCTGGGCCATGCTTTTCTGTCACCAGGCAGCGAGTGCGTGATGCACCGTTCGGCGTTTGTGGTCTATAAGCTGGTCACGCTCATGTTCGGGGCCACTCCGGTGGAAGTACCGTTGGGTCCCGGACTCAAACAGGACACGGCGGCCTTGCTGGCCGCGATCACGCCGCGCACCCGGCTCGTGTTTCTGGCGAGTCCGGCGAATCCCACCGGCGTGACCAACACCGCCGACGAAATCGCCGCGCTCATCACCGGTCTGCCACCGCACGTGATCCTCGTGATGGACGAAGCTTACGCGGAGTACCTGGAGAACGCGCCTGACTTGCGGCCGTTCATCGCCGATGGGCGCAAGGTGATCTGTTTGCGGACTTTTTCCAAAATCTACGGATTGGCGGCGTTGCGCGTCGGCTATGGCTATGCCGCGCCTGAACTCATCGCGATCATCCAGCGGGCCCGGCAGCCGTTCAACGTGAACGCCATCGCTGCGGCCGCCGCCACTGCGGCTCTCGATGACGAGGCCTTTGTCACGCGTTGCCGTCGGGAGAATCTTGCCGGACTCACTCAGCTGGCGACGGGCTTCCAATCCTTGGGTTTGGAATTTGTGCCGGGTCAGGGAAATTTTCTCCTGGTGAAGGTCGGCGACGGCGTGGCCGTATTCGATGCTCTGCAGCGCCGCGGCGTGATCACCCGGCCGGTGAAAGGTTATGGCCTGCCCGAGTGGCTCCGCGTCACCGTGGGAACCACGGCGCAGAACGAGCGGCTGTTGGCTGGGCTGAAAGCGACTTTGAAAATGTAGAGCCGGTCTTTGACCGGCTGGTCAGTCAGAGACTCGCCCCACGGATCAGGCGCACGCCCGACGGAGACGGTCGTTGATGGCGGTGGCCAAGCCGTCGGCGGTCGGGGGGAGGCGTTCGATCACAATCTGACGGTGTCCGCCGGCGTCGGCTTCGCGCAACACGCGATAGAGGTTGCGGGCGATCTCCGGCAGGGCGCCGCGGCGGCTGAGCCAATACGCACCGGCCACCTGGGGGCCGGCGGGCTGACGCAGGAAGATCACGGCTTTGTCCGGCGTCGGCTGGCCGGGTCGTGCAGACAGGCTTAACGGCGTGCGCGGGCTGTAGTGCTTGGCGAGCAGGCCGGGCGCGATCTGACGGGCGCCGGATTTGGTGGCGCGCCGGATGGTGGTGACTTTGGTCTTCAGCACCTTGGTCAGTTGGGCGGCGCTGATGGCGCCGGGACGCAAGATGCGCGGACGGTCCGGGTTGGTGAGATCGAGCACCGTCGATTCGACGCCGATCGGGCAATCGCCGCCGTCGAGGACGTAGGGGATGCGGTTGCCGAGTCCTTGCAGCACATGCGCGGCCGAGGTCGGGCTGATGTAGCTGAAAGGGTTGGCGCTGGGCGCGGCGAGGGGCACGCCGGCCAGTTCGAGCATCTGGCGCGCGAGCGGGTGGGCGGGGGCGCGCAGGGCGACGGTGTCACCGCCGGAGGTCACGATGTCGGGCACGCAGGCTTTTCTGGGCAGGACGATCGTCAGCGGGCCGGGCCAGAAACGGCGGACGACGCGACGCGCGACGGCGTTGAACTCGGCCAATTGTTCCGCGTGGGCCAGATCGAGCACGTGGACGATGAGCGGATCGTTGGCTGGGCGGCCTTTGGCGCGGAAGATGGCGCGGCAGGCCTTGGCATCGAGCGCGGGTGCCGCGAGACCGTAAACCGTTTCCGTCGGGATCGCGACCAGCCCGCCGCGGCGCAGCACCTGGGCGAGACGGCGGAGGTGGGCGGAAGTGGGTGGGAAAATCCGGGCCTTCATGGCGGGCAATAAAAAAGCCGGAGCGGATGCTCCGGCTGAAAGCGCTGCGCAGGCAACGGCTTATTGCATCGTCAGCATGTTGCGCGCGGACTTGATCTTGGACGTGATCGCGCGCTGCTCCTTGGCCGACAGGTGGGTGTACTTGCGCGGCAGAATCTTGCCGGTGTCGGTGATGAAGCGGCTATAAAGCTGGGGGCTGGTCAGGGGAACCTGCTGCGGAGTGAGGGTCTGGGTCTTCGTTTCGGTCGTGCTCATGTTTAAAAGTTGGAGGGCGGAACGTTGGGAATCGGCTTCTCTCTGTCAACGGGCATTTTTTGGGTTGCCAATGACCGGTGGTGGACATGTTTGGAAATGTCTTTAGTCCCCGTAGCTCAAATGGATAGAGCGCGCGTTTCCTAAACGTGTGATCCCGGTTCAATTCCGGGCGGGGGCACCAGCCCTCGCTCCGGAGGAGCTTCGGCACGGGGAGCCAGCGTCCGATCGGGCCCACAAAGGGCCTTGGGCTGGACATCGGCGGGTCCACTTTTCGCCAGCTGGGGGGCTCGACTTGAGCGTCACATGCCGCTGCGGAAGGTCTTGTGGTCGATGACGCCGCTGGCGCGGACCTGCTTCAGGGCCTGGCCGTACTCTGCCAGAACCTTGAGCGCGTAGCGCAGGCGTTGGCGTTGCATGGCGTCTTCCTTGCCGAGTTCGGGTGAATTGTCGGGGGAGTTCAGGTTTTGCTCGGCGTGATGGATGATGACGTGTTCGGGAATCCAGCACAGCCGGTTGTTCTTGGTGCCGCTCATGCGGAGTTCGGCCACGGGGTAACTGCCGCCGCGTGACGCAGAGACCGTCATGATGAGGCCAGGTTTGTGGCCGATTTCCGTGGCGGTGCAGTTGAGCAGGAAGTTCTTCACCCCCGGAGTCGCCATGCCACCCCATTCCGGTGTCAGGATCACGAGCGCGTCGGCCTCCAGCAATTCGGCCGAGATCGGATCCCACAGGGCGTCGGGGGCGCCGCCACTGGCCTCATCCCACAAGGGCAGGGGATTGCCACTGAGGCTGAAAAGGTGCGTCTCGGCACCGGGATGCTCGCGCATCAGGACCGATTGCACGTATTGCGCCACCTTGAGGGTCTGAGCTTCCTGCCGGTGGCTGCCGCTGAGGATGAAAAAGCGCATGCCAACCTATGCCTTACCTAGGGCTTGCTTGCAAGCGGCGGGGGCGCAAACCTCCGCTGCTGTGCCCAATTCCTTCGGCAAACTCTTCCAAATTTCCACCTGGGGCGAAAGCCATGGACCCTCGGTCGGCGTCGTGATCGATGGCTGCCCGCCGTCGCTCCCCTTGACGGGGTCGGAGATCCAAGCCGATCTCGACCGCCGTCGGCCGGGCCAAAGTGACATCACCACCCCGCGAAAGGAATCCGACACGGTCGAGATCCTGTCCGGTCTGTTCGATGGCCGCACGACGGGTCATCCGATCGCCCTGCTGGTGCGCAATGCCGATCATCGGTCCGAGGCATATGATGAGATGCGCGAGAAATTCCGGCCGTCCCACGCAGATTTCACCTACACGACCAAGTACGGTTTCCGCGACCACCGGGGTGGCGGTCGTTCATCGGCTCGCGAGACCATCGGGCGCGTCGCCGCGGGAGCGATTGCCCGCAAGATTCTCACTTTGGCCGGCGATGTGGAAATCCGGGCCTACGTGACCCAGATCCACGACATTGTCGCTCCGGCGCTCGCCCAATACCCGACGCTGGCGCAGGTCGAGGCCTCGGCCGTGCGGTGTCCGCATCCGGCCACGGCGAAGAAAATGATCGCCCGCATCAAGCAGGTGCGCGCCAAGGGGGATTCGGTCGGCGGCGTCATCGAGTGCCGCGTGCGCGGCGTACCGGTCGGTCTGGGCGAGCCCGTGTTTGACCGGCTGGAGGCCGACCTGGCCAAGGCGATGATGTCCTTGCCGGCCACCAAGGGATTCGAAATCGGCAGCGGTTTCGCCGGCGCCCTGCTCAAGGGGTCGCAGCATAACGACGTCTTCATCAACAAGCGCGGGGCCGTCGGCACGGTGACCAACAATTCCGGTGGCGTGCAGGGTGGCATCAGCAACGGCGAGGAGATCGTCTTCCGCGTCGCCTTCAAGCCGACGGCCACGATTTTGCAGGCGCAGCAAACGGTGGACCTCCGGGGTGCCGACACCGAACTCAAGGCGCGCGGCCGCCATGATCCCTGCGTCGTGCCCCGCGCCGTCGTGATCGTGGAGGCGATGGCCGCCTTGGTGCTCGTGGATCACTGGATGCGCCACTCCGCCCAGAACCGCACCTTCAAGTTCTGAGGTCGGACTTTCGGCGACAATTGGCGATAGGGTTGCGGAATAGCGCAAGGCAGGGTTGGCCACGAAAAGTCACGAGGGGAGGTCCTCCATGCGGCTCATCGCCCCTATTGAAGATTACGCAACAAAGCGACACACCCCGGCGCTGCGCGCCACCCCTCTTGATCCGGAACAATGCAGATGGCAAAGTGCCACCGTTGGGGAAGTGATTGTGGTTGATATGAAAAAGACCCAAT
>JBDKHE010000072.1:0-3150 GCA_039797805.1 Verrucomicrobiota bacterium | reverse complement strand
CAATCCGGGCGGCAACAGCGGCGTCTACCTGCAGAATCGCTACGAGATCCAGATTTGTGATGGCGATCGCACCAAGCATGGCATGGGGGCCGTGATCAATGAAACCGAGTCGCCGTACGCTCACTATGCCGGACTCGGCCACTGGAACGCCTATGACATCGTCTTTCGCGCGGCCAGGTTTAAGGACTGCCAGCGCATCGCCCCGGCCCAGGTCACGATGTATTTCAACGGGGTGAAGGTGCACCACAATCAGACCATCAACCAGGTCTGGGGCGGACCCAACTCCGGGCTCGACGGCGGCAATGACGGTGGCAAGGGCATCACCGACGTGCCCGGGCCGCTGAAGCTCCAGTGTGAGGGTCACGATGTGCGCTACCGCAACGTGTGGATCAAGGAGCTGGACCTCGGCGCCGCCGACACGGACTTCACGGACTGAACGGGCGGTGCGCACGGCGGGTGTGCCCTGCCACAAGACGGCCCGCAGGGACGCGGGCCCGCCGGGGAGCAATCAGTTTCGACCGGATCAGCGGCCCGAACCGCGCTGCTTGAGCCGGTCGAAGCCGACGGCCGCGAGCAGAATCAGACCGGAGGCGATGTACTGGTAGAAGGTTGGCACGTTGAGGAGGTTCATCGCGTTGCGCACCGTGCCCATGATGAGCACGCCGGCGATCACGTAGCTGATCTTGCCGATGCCGCCGTTGAGTGACACGCCGCCCAGGACGCAGGCGGAGATCACGTCGAGTTCCAAGCCTTGCGCGACGGTCGGCTGGCCGCTGGTCATGCGCGACGCGAGCACGATGCCGGCGACGGCGGAGAGGAGGCCCTGCAGGGTGAAGATGGTGATCTTGAGGCGGTCCACACTGATGCCCGCGAGGCGGGCCGCCTCCGCGTTGCCCCCGAGGGCGAGGGTGTTGCGACCAAAGGTGGTGCGCTCGATCAGAAAGCCAAAAACCACAAAGCACCCGAGACAGATCCAGACCGGGGTGGGCAGACCGAGCAGGGAGGAATTGCCGAGGGTGAAGAACTCTTCGCGAACCACGCCCACGGCGCGGCCATCGGACACCAGGTAACCCAGCCCGCGCACAATTTGCATGGTGGCCAGCGTGGCGATGAGGGCATTGATGCCGGCCTTGGCGATGAGCACGCCATTGACCAGACCCACGAGGGCGCCCACCCCCAGACCGGCGCCGATGCCGAGGGTCACGCTGTCGGTGCGGTTGGTCACCACCGCGGTGACGACACCCACGCATGCGACCACGGAGCCGACGGAGAGATCGAAGGCGCCTGAGGCGAGACAGAACAGCATCGTGCAGGCGATGATGCCGATGGTGGACACGGAGAGGAGCAGGCCCTCCATGTTGGCTCCCGAGCGAAAGCCGGGCACGGCGACGGCGCACACGCTGAACAGGACGGCAAACACGACGAGCATGCCGGCGCGCTCCCAGAAGATTTTGAAACCGGAGACTTGAGGGTGGCTCATGAGATGAAGGGGGTGGCCGACGAAAGGGCACGAACAGGCACAAACAGAATGGACCTGGCTTGGTGATCGGATGGGGCCGAGGCGGGGCGCGGATGCATGGAGGAGGTGAGGTTTAGTTTCGTGCTCTTTCGTGTCTTTAGGGGGCCCAACGATCAGTTGGTGGCGGGGAGGGCGGCTTTGAGGACGCGTTCCTCGGTGGCTTCGGCCCGGGTGAATTCGGCGGAAAGGGCACCGCCGCGCATCACGAGCACGCGGTCGGCGAGGCCGAGCACCTCAGGGAGTTCGCTGGAGACGAAGAGCACGGCCACGCCGCGGGCGGCGAGCTGCTGGATGATGGCGTAGATCTCGCTCTTGGCCCCGACGTCGATGCCGCGCGTGGGCTCGTCGAGCATGATGACCTTGATGTCCTCCGACAACCACCGGGCGAGGATCACCTTCTGCTGGTTGCCGCCGGAGAGGTTGACGATCGGGGTGTCGGCCGACGGGGTCTTCACACTGAGCGCGGCGATGTGCCTGGCCGCATTGGCCTGTTCCCAGCCGCCATCGAGGATGAAGCCGCCATGCGCGTGGTGGCGACGGGCGCTGATGTTGATGTTTTCATGGATCGGCCGCACGGGCACGATGCCGTCGCGTTTGCGGTCCTCGGGGCAAAAGACGAGTCCGGCGGCAATCGCCTGCCCGGGGTTGGACAGCTCGATCGACTGGCCGGCGATCTTCAGGGTACCGCCGGTGCGGCGCTCCGCGCTGTAGATCAGGCGCAGGAGTTCGCTGCGACCGGCGCTGACGAGACCGAACATGCCGACGATTTCTCCCTGCCGGACCGTCAGGCTGACCGGCGCCTGCAGCCCCGGTCCCGTGAAGGCGGCAACCTCGAGACACGGAACACCGTACGGGCGGGGGGCGTAGTTGAAGACATTGCTGAGGTCGCGACCGACCATCGAGCGGATGATGTCATCCACCGTCAGGCCGCCCATCGTATCAAAGGTGCGGATGTGGCGACCGTCGCGGAGCACGGTGACGGCGTCGCAGATGGCGAAGACCTCGTCCATGCGGTGAGTCACGTAAAGGATGACGTGGCCGCGGGCCTTGAGGTCGCGGATGACGGCGAAGAGTCGCTCGACCTCGCGGGAGGAAAGGCTGCTGGTGGGCTCGTCGAAGGCGATGACGCGGGCGCCGTGGGTAAGGGCCTTGGCGATCTCAACCAGCTGGCGCTGGGCGATGGGCAGGTGGCCGACCTTGGTGCCGGGATCGATCTCCTCGCCCACCCAGGCGAGGGCGCGCAGGGCGTCCGCGCGGAGTTGCGGTCGGTTGACGATGCCGCCGCGGGCGGGCAGGTGACCGAGGAAAAGGTTTTCCGCCACGGACATCTCGGCGACGAGATGGAGCTCCTGATAGATCACGGCCACGCCTGCCGCGATGGCATCGGCCGTATGGATGAAAACATGGCGCTGGCCGTCGATCACCAGCGCACCCTCCGTCGGCGAGTAGGCACCGCTGAGGATCTTGAGCAGCGTGGACTTGCCGGCCCCGTTTTCGCCCATCAGGGCGTGGACTTCGCCGCCCTTGGCGGCGAACGAGACGCCATCGAGTGCGCGGACGCCGGGAAACTCCTTGCTGACAGAACTGAATGCGAGATGGGTGGGCACGGATTGATCCTGAATGAAAGGGAA
>JBDKHE010000071.1:0-3963 GCA_039797805.1 Verrucomicrobiota bacterium | reverse complement strand
GGACTCGGCACGATCTGGCAGCAGGAGATGACGTACCTGGACGGACGTGCGGTGCAGAGCAACTTCAACGACTTCCCGCTACTGCGCATCAACTACGCGCCCAAAGTGGCGGTGCATTTCCTGGAGAGTGCCAATCCGCCGACCGGACTCGGTGAACCCGCCTACCCCGTCGTGCCGCCGGCCATCTGCAACGCAATCTTTGCCGCCACCGGAAAACGGATTCGGCGCTGGCCGATCGCCAAGTCGGACCTCAGCTGGAGCTGATCGGTACGGCTGAGATCACCGGAGCCCGAACGAAGCCAGGGGACTCGCGGGAGCGAGCCTTCTCTCGACAATCCGCGTGCGGAGCTTGGGCCGCTGGCCGTGGCTCAGGGCTCGCGGGCGAGCTTCAGGTTGCGCATGTCGACCACGACCTCATAGGCCCCGGCCGCCGGCACGGCATGACCGGCATCCACCTGGTAACGCACTCCCTTGGGCAGCTTGTCTGGATAGCGGAAACGCACGGCTGCCTTGAACATTTCCTGCGGCACCGAGTCGGAGTTCGAGGAAAGTGAACCAAACTCGTCCTGGTAGATGGCGTTCGTCGTGCGGTGCTCAACCCCCGGCGCGATGACGTAGGCCTTGAACGGCCGGGAGAAGTCGGCCCGAAGGACGGCACTCTTCATCATCGACCACTCCAGGGCCTGTGGTTCCGCCATCAGTTGGAAGGATTGGCGGCTGGCCACCGCGGCCAGAATCAGGGCCACCACCCCGTAGCTGGCATAGAGCAGCCGGGTCTTGACCTTGCGCCCTTCCAGGAGCGTGCGCACGGCGTACATCACCATCACCAACACGAGGGCAGAAAGGGAAAACAGCACCCGGTATCCGGCCGTCCGCTCCGCGGCGACCAGACTGATGAACTGGGCAACGAACGGCAGGGCAAAGAGGCAGATCTGCCACTTGCGCAGCAAGGCCTTGTTGCCCGACTTCAGGACCCGGCGATACGCCACCACCAGCAGCGTCACGACGGCAATCAGCATCGCGGCATAGTACAGCACCCCGTGGAAGTGATCATCCGCCAGGGCAAAGAGCGCCAGGGCATTGGGCAACGGATGCATTGTGAACCAAAGCAGCTTCGTGAGCAGATTGCCCTCGAGCTTCATCCGCGCCGACTGCTCGAATACGCCGTTGTGAAACAAAGCCTGCACCACCAGATAGGCGATCAACAGGCCGGCAAACATCGTGGCAAGATGGGTGGCGAGCCATTTGAGGTCGCTCAACGGCTCGCGACCGGTGCGCACCACATAGACCGCCGTAATCGGAACGAGGGCGAACAGCACGTTGGATTGGTAGATCAGGGCCGCCACGGTGTAGATCATGCAGCCGCCCAGGAGAGCGACGGCGCGCTTGAGTCCGCCCCGTTCGATCTCGGTCTCGATGGCCGAAAAGCCCGCCATCGCCAGCAACAGGGTCAGCGCCTGGGGCCACGCCAAGGCCGCTCCCACCACAAATTGGGACGAGGGCAACAAGGTCACGCCCAGGCCGATGACCGCCGCCTCCACTTCATTCCATCCCGACTGATAGAGCTGCCTCCAAAGCACGATACCCAACAAGATGAGCAAAATGATCGTGGTCAGCCGCATCCAGTTGAGTGAAGTCACCTGTTCGGTTGCGGCATAAGTGGTTTCCAGGAGAGCCCCATACAAGGGCCGACCGTGGGAAGCGGTCTGCCGGACCATTTTCGCCGGTTCCTCCCGGGATTCCCGCAAATAGCTGTAGTCATCGCGAAAGCCGTACTCATGGAAAGCCGTCTGCCGGTAGACAACCAGGGGGACAAACAAGAGGATATAGAAGCAGATTCGCGTACGCATGGTCAGAGTTTCATTTCCTGCTGTTCGCTATGTGGCTTAATCCCGATGAAACGTCCATACCGATCCACCCAGTCGTCAATCTTTTCCAAATAATATAAAGGATCATAGGGCGCCTGGACCGGATTGTAGTCCGCCACCGGGCGCGCCCGCTGCCAGTCGGCGCTCTGCCCTTTCAGTTTGGGTGCGATGTAATAGGACACCCGCTCGCCCATGCGCGGGCGCGGATTCATCTTCAGGGCAACTTCCGCGGAGGCCCGGCGGGACTTGCCCCCGGTGGCCACGCTTTGCTCGTAGGTTTCCGGGTTCTGCCCCAGCGTCTCCGACTTGGCGAGGTCCGCCACCGGTTGCCGGCAGGCGGCAATGGCGGCGCGCAACCGCTCGACCTCCGCCTCCGGAGACTCGGGCGACACGCCGAGGACGTGTGCAATCAGGCGGTCGCTCAGCCGTTTCAGAAAGGGTTCGATGCCCCGCGAGCGCAGGGCCGATCCGCGCAGGGTGACCTCGCCCCCGGAGGCGAGGGCGTAATTCTTGGCCTTGTAGCAGAACATGGCGTCGTAGCTGCCGTCGAATTCCAGCTCGATGCCCGGCGGCAGGATCGTGGCCACCTGGGCCAGCAGGGCCTCCGGTCGTGAAAAATAGTTCGGCGCGGAAAGATAGATGCCGTCGGTGTCAGCCTCCAACAACGTGCAATCCAGTTTCTCGAACTCCGCGATGAGCGCCTGCAGGAGTTCCCGGCCCCGTCGGGTCACCTCGGCCGCGAGCTCGCCGTCCCCAAAGCGCGCGGCGGAAAACCCGAGATAGCCGTAAAACGAATTGATGAGGATCTTGAAGGCCGTCTGCCGCGCCTGGGCCTCGTCCCGCTCCGCGGCGGTCGGCGCCGTCTTGGCCAGTTCCTTGTATTTGAGCCGGTATTCGCGCAGCCGGCGCAACATCGGAATGAACACCCCGAGCGTGTCACTCCGCGGATTGCGCCCGATCAGCAGCAGCAGACTGGGATAAAGGGAAGCGACGTCGAAGTGCAGCACGTGCTTGAAGACGCCTTCCTGAAAACTGCGGGTGAAGCCGCCTTCAAAACCGGCGATCGCCCCGGGGGCCGGACAACTCGCCCGCGCATGGTAATATTCCTCCAGAAACAACAGGTCGACCTTCCCAGCCGAGCCCCGCAGCGCCGCTTCCTGGAGCAAAATCGGAAAAGCCCGGGCCTGCTCGAAATAGGTCGGCAGCAGGACATCCGCGACGCCCCGCGTCTCGCGCAGGTCGTCGGCCAGATAAGCCAGAAACCGTTGCCGATCCTCCCGGAATGCATCCTGGATCCTCGCGCCCTCGATATAGGTGCGGCCCTCGCCCGCCTCGGGGGTGACGCCGAAATAGATCGCGGCATCCTTTAGCCCATACGCGGTCATCTCCCGGGTGGTGACGTCGTACAGCTGGACCAGCAGATAGGTGTCAATGACCGTGCGCCCCGGCAGGTCGCAGCGGGGAAAATCAATCCAGCGCTCGGCGACCTTCATGCGACTGTTGCGAAACACCGCATTGAGGCCGAAGCGCCCCCAGGCGCAGGGCACCTTGTGGCGCCGCGCCCGTTGCCTCAGGTAGTCGAGGTCGAACTTGAAGAGGTTGTGCCCCTCGATCACATCCGGATCGAGGGCCTGAAGTCGCTCGTTGAACGTCTGCAACAACTGCTTTTCCCCGGCCGGCGACTCCTCCGCGAGGGTCAGCAACTCCCGCGTGTCGCCGCACTGCAGGCCGATTGCCAGGATGCGATCGTCGGGATTTTTTGCATCACTGAAGGCCCCGGCTTCGCTCGAGCCGGTTTCAATGTCGAGCTGGCAGCGGCGCAGGCGGGTGAAGGGCAGGCCTTCGTAGAGGCGGGCCCGCTGCTGCACCAGCCACTGGCTCTCGTAAGGCTTCAGCACATCGCGCTGGGTGCCCTCGGGCATGCCTTTGAGATACGCCTCAAACAACTCGACGGAATCCGCCGAGACCAGATGGTTGAACAGGCCCTCGCCTTGCAGGGCTGCGACCGTGATGCCGTCCGCCGGTTCGGCCGCTGTCACCCACGCGAAGGGGCGCAGGCGTTCCTTACGCTCCTTTCTTCCGCCGTCGGCCTCTG
>JBDKHE010000070.1:0-3107 GCA_039797805.1 Verrucomicrobiota bacterium | reverse complement strand
CCACGTGTAGGGCGGTTCCACTTCGGTGAACTTCAGGCCGAAAATCTTCTGATAGATCGCAAACATGCCGTTCAACACGGACTCATAGGGAAAATAGACCCGCAGTGCCTCGGTATCGACCGAGTACTTTTCCTTCTTGAGACGGTCGGTGTAGTATCCGGTGTCCCAGGGATCCAGCTGGACATCGGGCTGGCCCAGATGGGCGGCCTTCATCAGGCGCAAGGCTTCGGTTTCCTCCGCGAACTTCGGCTCGAGGCCTTCCACGAGATCGTTCTCGAACTTGAGCACGGCGGCACCGGTCTTGGCCATCTTGACCTCAGTCTTGTAGTCGGCCCAGTTGGCGTACCCGAGGCGCTGCGCAATCTCGGCCCGCAGCGCGACGATCTTGGCCAGCACCGGGATATTCTTGTCCCGGGCCAGCGTGTTGCGCGCCAGGTAGACCCGGCGGCGGACCTCGGGATTGTCGGCATGCGAGGACACCGCCTGGAGATGCCAGGTGATGTTGGCCATCACGCGGTAGGTGCCGTCCGCTTGCTTGACGCCGGGGCTTTCCAGAAATGTGTCCGCCACACCCTTCATTTCCTCGGCGGTGAAATCCAACGGGGCGCGGGCCTCGTTGATGTTGATGTCATATTGCTGGCAGAGCTCGGTCAGCACCTTGCGCAATTCCTCCACCCGCTTCCGCTCGGCCACGGGCAGCGCGAGACCGGCCCGGCGATACTCGCGCAACGTGAACTCCACCAGGCGCTGCTGTTCGGCATCGAGTTTGGGTTTGGTGTCCGCATAGGCCTGCAGCACCTTGAAGATATCCTCGCGGTAATCCAACCCGATGCCCCACGCATCGATCCGGTTGCCCTGCTCGCGCGCCATGTCGCGCATGGCCTTGTCCGGATGAGTTTCCGCCAGGGTGCCGATGTGGTTGCCGGAGATTCCGGCCACATAGGTGATGTCATCATAAGCCGCAAACGTGCTGGCAAAGGTGGCCTTGGCCGGGTCTTGGGCGACCAGCGCGGCGAGCGCGTCATTCGCTGTCTTCAGGGCGGCATCCGTGTAGCTGACGATTGCCTCCGGCGTCAGGGGATAATCAGGCACGCGCAACACCTGGTTGGCCTGACCGGCCTTGGCCTGAAAAGTCGCATAGGCCGCGATATCGGCAGCCCGGACAGGCAGGAGGACAATGCCGGCTCCCAGCAGGAGGACGGCCAGAGGACGAAGGGTAGACGGGATCTTCATAAGGTGGAAGCTGGCGGGACAGTGCGGTGACTGATAACAGGTTTGGACGGACGGTTGGTCGTCGGGTTGGCCGGCATTGGAGGCGGGGCACCGGAGTGAACCCCGATTGGGCCGCTGCTCAAGTCACATTTATGACATTAGGCTCGCATCGGGTCACGGGAGCACGTTTTTTCATGGTTTCACCGCCTCCCGGTGAAGTTCCTCACAACGTCTGCCCATGCGGGATTATTTCATCCGAAGATTTCTCCTTATTCCACCCACGCTGCTGGGGATCACGCTGATTGTTTTTCTGATCACGCGGGTCGTGCCAGGCGGCCCCTTGGAGCGGGCCATCATGGAAATGCAGCAGGCCGACATGTCGTCCGGCCGGGGAGCCGGCGCCGCCGGCGGCAACATGGCCCTGTCGGAGGAACAGCTGAACCAGCTGAAAGCCTATTACGGGTTCGATAAGCCCGCCCTCGTCAGCTACGGCCTCTGGCTGGGCAAGATCGTGCGGGGCGACCTGGGATCCTCCTACCGCTACAATGAACCGGTCTGGCACATCATCCGCGATCGCTTCCCGGTCTCCTTGTTCTACGGCCTGATCACGCTGGTCATCACCTACTCCATCTCCATCCCGCTGGGTGTTCTCAAGGCGATCAAGCACCGCACCCTGCTGGACAACACGACCTCTGTTTTCATCTTCATGGGCTATGCCGTGCCGGGGTACGTGCTCGGCGCCCTTCTGCTGCTCTTTTTTGCCGCCCGCCTGCCGTGGTTTCCGATGGGCGGATTCACCAGCACGGAGTTCGCCGACCTCTCGGCCTGGGGCAAGGCCGTCGACCTGGCCCGCCATGCCGTGTTGCCGCTGGCCTGCTATCTGGTCGGCAGCTTCGCCGTGACCACGCTGCTGATGAAGAACAACCTGATGGACAACCTCGCCGCGGACTACATGCGCACCGCGGTCGCGAAAGGCGTGTCCTTCCGGCAGGCGGTGGTCCGCCACGCCCTGCGCAACTCCCTCATCCCGATCGCCACCACCTTCGGCCAGAACATCACGCTGCTGGTGTCGGGCTCGTTCCTGATCGAAACCATTTTCGACATCAACGGCTTCGGGTTGCTCGGCCTGACCTCCATCTTCGACCGCGATTATCCCGTGGTCATGGGCATCATCTTCCTGGCCAGCTTGCTGCTGCTGCTGGGCAACATCCTCTCCGACGCCCTCGTCGCCCTCATCGATCCTCGCATCCGCTTCAAATAATCCCGAGCGATGGTTTTCAATCCCCTCACCGTCCGCAAACTCCGCCGCTTCCGCTCGATCAAGCGGGGCTACTACTCGTTCCTGATCCTCACCGGGCTGATCGTGTTGTCCTTTTTCGGGGAACTGCTGGTCAACAACCGCGCGCTGATCGTGCGCCATGACGGCCATTGGTATTTCCCGACCTACGGGTCCAACCTGCCCGGCACCACGTTCGGCTACGACTACACCTACGAGACCAACTACCGCGATCTCCAGGCCCGCCTGCGCACCGAGAACAAGGGCGACTGGGTGCTGATGCCACCGGTCACCTACAGCCCCAATGAAAACACTTCCTTCGAGGGCGTGTTCAAACCGGCGCCTCCGTCCTGGATGGGCGGGCCTCCCGGTCACTGGCTGGGCACCGACACCACCGGCCGCGACATCTTTGCCCGGCTCTTCTACGGCATCCGTATCGCGATCCTGTTCTCCCTCTCCTTCATGGTGCTCACCTACCTCGTGGGCATCACCATCGGCTGCCTGATGGGGTATTACGGCGGCGTGTTCGATCTCATCGTGCAACGCCTGATCGAGATCTGGTCGAACATCCCCTTCCTATACATGGTGATCATCTTGTTCTCCGTGATCCCCTCGACCT
>JBDKHE010000069.1:0-2955 GCA_039797805.1 Verrucomicrobiota bacterium | reverse complement strand
GTATGTTCTCCTGAAGCGGCTAGCGGTCTCGGTGGAAACGCGTTTAAGGGACGTATCCCCTAGCCTCTTCCTTGGATATTGGGCTCCCGGCTTGCGCCGGGAAAATTTAGGTTATGGCGAGAGGGGTTTAGGCGGCCGGAGCAGCGGGCTGCTCCTTCTTGACCTTGGCGTCGAGGACGCGGACAAAGGCGGCACCCTGCATGGTGAGGAGGCCGAGGAACATCGAACGCAGGGCGTCGAAGGAAGGCAGATCGGCGAGCTTCGCCAGATCGGCAGCGGTCATCAGCTTCTTGTCCAGCACGCCGACCTTCACCTCGAGTTTCTGTTTTTCCTCGATGAATTTCTTGAGGGCCTTGGCGACGCCGGCAGGGTTCTTGCCGCCGACGACCACGGCGGTCTGTCCGGCAAGGGAGGCTTCCAGATCGGGCAGGCCCAGGGCCTTGGCGGCGACACGGAAGGAGCTGTTCTTCACGACGTGGAACTCGGCCTTCTCGGGGGCGAGGCGCTTGCGCAGCTCAGCCGCGTCCGCGACGGTGAGTTTGGTGAAGTTGGTCAGGATGACGTAGTCGGACTTCTTGAGGTGCCCGCTGACTTCATCAATCAGGTATTGTTTTTCTGCTCTCATGGTGCGGGATTCCTTAGAATTTGTTGAACTCGGTGGACGCCAGCTTGACGCCGGGGCTCATGGACGAGGAGAGCGTGACGCTCTTGATGTAGTGACCCTTGAACGAGGCCGGCTTGGCCTTGCCGATGGCCTCGAGGACCGCAGCTACGTTCTCGGTGATCTGGGCGGCGGTGAAGGAACGCTTGCCCACGCCGACGCCGATGTTGGCGGTCTTGTCGACCTTGAATTCGACGCGGCCTGCCTTGACGGCCTTGATGCCGGCGGCGATGTCGTCGGTCACGGTGCCGGACTTCGGGTTCGGCATGAGACCCTTGGGGCCGAGGACGCGAGCGAGAGTACGAACCTGCTTCATTGCCTCGGTGGTGGCGATCGCCACATCGAAATCGAGCCAGCCTTCGTTGATCTTGGCCATCAGCTCGGTCAGACCGGCGTGATCGGCACCCGCGGCCAGCGCCTTCTCGGCGTCGTCCGTGAAGACGATGACGCGGACCTTCTTGCCGGAACCGTTGGGCAACGGCGTGGTGCCGCGGACCATCTGGTCGCCCTGGGCGGGATCGACACCCAGACGGAAGGAAAGCTCGATGGTCTCATCGAACTTGGCCTTGGGGAACTTGGAGAGGATTTCCACCGCTTCAGACAGTGGGTACTCCTTGGTGAGATCAGCGGCCTTGGCGGCGCTGTTGTAGCGTTTGCTGTGTTTTACGGGCATTTTGGACTCCTTGCGGTGCGAACGTCCCGGTGGGGACTCCCGCGGTGAGTTGATGTTTGGGTGAAAATCAGTCGACGACTTCGATGCCCATGTTGCGGGCGGTGCCGGCGATCATGCGGATGGCGGCTTCTTCGCTGTTGGCGTTGAGGTCGGCCTTCTTGAGTTTGATGATCTCGAGGATCTGCTTCTTCGTGACCTTGCCGACCTTGTCCATGTTGGGCTTGGCGGAACCGGAGGCGATGCCCGCGGCTTTCTTAAGCAAAACGGACGCCGGCGGCGACTTGAGGATGAAGGTGAAGGACTTGTCGGAGTAAACCGTGATGACCACGGGGATGATCATTCCGTTCTGGTCCTTGGTCTTGGCGTTGAACTCCTTGCAGAAGCCCATGATATTGACGCCTTGGGCGCCGAGGGCGGGACCGACCGGGGGCGCCGGATTGGCGGCACCGGCAGGAAGCTGGAGACGAACGTAACCTTGAATTTTCTTGGCCATGGTGAGTGAGGGAGGTGGAGGACTGGTTGGTGTGAAGGGCGGCTGGATCAGCTTTCAGAGGCGCGCTGGACCTGCCAGTATTCGAGTTCGACGGGCGTAAACCGACCGAAAATGGAGACGGAAATCTTGAGCTTGCCGCGCTCGGGATCGACCTCGTCGACCCGGCCGGTGAGATTCGCAAAAGCGCCGTCGGTGATCTTGAGCTCTTCCCCGACCTCGAAAGTGATCTTGGGCACTTCCTTGCCGGTAGCGGCTTCGACGCGGGCCTTGATGTCGTCAATTTCAGCCTGGCGCAAGGCGGCGGGATGATCGCCACCCACGAAGCCGATGACGCCCGCCGCATCCTTCACGAAGTAGAAGGGTTTGATCACAACCTTCTTTTCCTCGTCGTAGAGGCACATGTTGATGAACACGTAGCCGGGATACAGCTTCCGGACCTTGGTCGATTTCTTGCCGTTCTTCACTTCGGAGACGACCTCGGTGGGCAGGAGCACCTCGTGGATCTGGTCGTCGAGTTCCTCGGCTTTTTTGAACTTCTCGATGTAGTTCTTCACCTTGTTCTCCTGGCCGGAGAGCGTGTGCAGGGCGAACCACTGGGCGCTGGAGGTCTGGGTCGTCATCGTGCGAAGCGGGTTAGCGACTGACGAATTCGGTGACCACGTCGACCACGTTGTAGAGGGCGAAGTCACTGATGCTGGTGAACAGGCCGAGCAGGATGCACGCAACGATCACGACGATCGTGGAATCCTTGAGCTCGGTGCGGGTCGGCCAACTTGCCTTTTGCAACTCGCCAACGAGTTCGCCGACGAAGATGCGGGCGGAACGGAACGGATTTGCCATGGTTTTTGTTGGGCGAAGGTGGCAGGGGCGGAGGGAATCGAACCCCCAACCAACGGTTTTGGAGACCGCTACTCTACCAATTGAGCTACACCCCTGTGTTTATTTCTTTTAGACGACACAGCCGGGACCCCAAAAAGGAGCCCCGGCAGCGTCGGTCTGAAGATGGTTAAGTGACGCTTACTCGACGATCTCGGTAACACGACCGGCACCGATGGTGCGGCCGCCTTCCCGGATGGCGAACTTCTGGAGCTTCTCCATGGCGATCGGCACGATGAGCTCGATGTCGAC
>JBDKHE010000068.1:0-2809 GCA_039797805.1 Verrucomicrobiota bacterium | reverse complement strand
CGACTTCCACCGCCGTCGGTTGACGACCCAGGAACTCCAGCGTGGCCCCCGCCGCGTCGCCGATCAGGGCACCCAGCACGGCGCCCATGTCGAGGTCGTGGCGACAATCGTCGATGATGCGTCCCTGCGGGAGGGGTCTTACGGTGTGGGCTGTGTTGTCAGTCTTCAAATCTGTTCCTCCTTGTCGGATAAGGGATCCTCTTGCGGAATTTCAACCGTGGCGAGAATGTCCTGGGTGGTGAAACGCCCCTTCGCGACGGCGACGTCATCGGGATTCATGTCGGCTTCCGTAACGGAGCGATAAACAGGCTGATCCCCGTTCAAAGGCGCCCAAGGAACTCCTCCAACAGTGGGGATCACCAATTGCAGAGCCCGATCAATGGCAAGGCGAAGCTCCTGAGGCATGGAATAGGCTCGGACGTGGGATTTCCGACCGGACTTGAAGTGGAGCCACGGGACAGAGCTTCGGGGAATGCCATACGGGCTCAAGGAAAATCTGAACGCTCTTGCCAGCTCAAGCTCGTCAAGCGTCACCACGAACGTCCCCTCAAGCTGCGTCCAGTCCATGACCACCTTGGACACACTTACACGCTTGGGCGTGGGGCAGTAGATGGGGCGCGCCTCCAGGACATCGGCGCGCTCTCCGCGTCCGTCGAGGTCCGGCATATCCCTGAAGTGAACCACCGCCGACTGGAACCTCTCCACGGCCGGCCTTGCCCCGTCATCTGCAGGCTGCGTTTCAGAATCCATTGCTCTTTCTGCCATTGCCCCTCCCAATCGTCGAACCACCCCTATTCATCACTCCATGAGTCATTGACGGCATCGCGCCGCGCTACTGAAGTGAAGGGTGCGGCGTTTCGCTGGCGGCCGGCTCGCTGTTGCCGAAGGCGAACACCTCGTCGTTCTTGTCGTAGGTGCTCACGACGTGATCCAGCATGCCGGCGAAGCGGCGGAGGATCCGGCTGAACTGGGCCAGGATCAGGCCCCGCGCGTAGCTCATGCTGTAAGTGACCGACAGGTCCTTGTCCTCGTCGATCGAGAAGCAGCCCAGGAAGACATCGTTGTTGAGGGTATTCACCAGATCCAGGTGATCCTCGAAATCCTTGCGGATCGGCAGATGCGTGCCGAAATGGACGAAATGCCGGTCGGGTTCGACGCGGATTGAGAAGCCGACGCCTGCTTTCGTGTGGAACACCAGCCGTTGGGATGCCGGGGTCACATCCCAGCCCGCGTCATCCAGAAACTCGGCCAGCGTGTCGAGGGTCACCTCGATCTCCTTGAGTACTTTTCCCATGATTTCTCCTTTCAGTTCAACAGAGTGCAGTGCTTCGATGAACTGAATTTTAGAGCCGAGGTGCGTCACACCTTGTCGTACCGGATGCGTAACCTGTTTCCTGCCATGGGAGGGGTGGGCCTCGATGGCGAGGGCCACGCCGGCCGCAGGCAACTGACTCGGGAGACGATGATGAGACACCAGGGATATGCGATGTACAACGCCACGAACAACACGCTGGAGGTGATCCGGCCAGGAGAAAACGCCACGCGGGTCATCCGCTGCGCGCAGATCCATCCGGAGCACGAACAGGTGCACGGGGTGACGATCGACGGTGACGCGATCCGCGTTTACGTCGGGCCCTACAACAACCCGCGGCCGACGCACACCCGCATCTACAGCTTCATGAGCCTGAGCGGGGGGCGGCGCGGTTCGCTGTGAGCGCTATCGGCATGTGGGCTGCCCTTCCGCGGGCGCCCGTGCGGTAGTGGGCTGCCTGGCGCGCCGCAGCGCTGGCCAGTTCATCCCTTAGGGATGCCGGGGGGCACGACCCCGTCAGCTCGATACCCCGCTACCCGCTATGCGGCAGCGCACTCCAGGCTGGCCACCATGGAGCGCCCCTGGGGCTCTGGGGCCAGGCATCCTGGAGGCACGCCGCGCAGCGCGCCGCGAATCCACAGCAGCGCGTAGCCCCGCTGCAGGTTCGTTCGGGCCGCCCACATTGCGGCGTCATCCTTCTCGTTGAGATAGCCGGCGGCGCTCGCTTCTTTCAGCGAGTCGACCAGAACACAGGGCTCACCCGCTGGGATCTCGAACTCTTTCCCGGTCAGGGGATCATTGAAAATGAGCGGCTTGCCGCTCCGCCGACGGCCAGATGAGGAGGACATGGTTGCGACGCCTTCTGGAATGGAGAGCCGTCACTATCGCCTCAAGCTGCGACAAACCATGTCGTACTGCGATTGCCTGAACAGCCTCACCTGCGTCAATCCAGATGGCTCTGGTGAGCGGCGGCGACAAGAACGATCCCGCTTCCACGCGCCGGAGTGGCCGCTCATCTCACGCGCCAGTTACCGGCTGCAAGAAACAATTCCTCCTCGCGATGGAGGTCGGGCAAACGGACCCGATACTCGGCCAGGATGCCGACTCCGTGGGCGCGACGGAAGGCCTGCATTTTGCGCAGCGCCGTCATCTCCTCGCCAAATCTCAGCTCCTGAAGGGCCTCGCCCATTTTGACCAGCACGCCCTGGAGCTCGAAGCGGATGTCTTCGCGCAAGCGCGCATTGGAAACCGGTGCCCGGCGGGAAGGCTCGGACATGCAGAAATCCAGCCATGACCCCGAACGGAACTTGCGGCGCCGCTCCCACGACATTTGCAGGGGCTCCACGTGATCGGTGGTGTATTGCATGTCGTCTGCCGCCAGAGGCAGCAGATGGCTCAGGAAGGGACCTTCATTGACGCACTCATGGTTGCCGCCATCCATGCAGCCATCGCGGATGCCGACGAAATGGTGGATCTTGAGACCCGCCGTCGCGATCC
>JBDKHE010000067.1:0-3147 GCA_039797805.1 Verrucomicrobiota bacterium | reverse complement strand
CGGGAGCCCAAGTCCTTCGACCTAGAAGAGCTGAAGCAGGCGTATTCGAAGGCGGTCGATAAGGATGATGATATCCTCACCCAGTTTGTCGAAGCCGCTGAGTTGAAGAAGAGGATCGCAGAGGTGCAGTCGTTCGACAGTTTGATCGAAGTTTATCGCTGGATGGAAACCGACCATTCCTATGAAGAACAAAAGACAGCCAAACAAGACGGCCAGAGAACAACGCGCGGGATGTGACCTAAATCGTATGTGCCTTCTCCGCTCAGCATCTCCCGTAATTCAAAAGGGCTCACTCCACGCTCTCCCGCGCGTGTCTCATCGGTGACGTTTGGACGAAGAATACCGTGATCCATCGTCTCTCCCTACTGTTTCTGCTGATCGTTCTGCCCGCGCTCGCAGCGGATCCTCTTGAGGTATCCAGCCAGAGCATTGCCGACGGGCATGTATCAAGGAAGAGAGCCGGGAGACTGAGCGTTGTCGCCACAAACACGAGTAGTGATGAGCCGCTAGTGTTTGTGTGGATCACCGTCGAGAAGAAGGGAGCCGACGGAAAATTTCAGACCTTCCGGACGGACATTCTCTGTCCCTGCGACTCCAAATGTAAGCGCGAGCCATTTCGCCTGAAGAAAACCGAATCAGCTTCCGGTAGCTGGGACTTCCTTTCGAGCGATTGCGAACCTGCTGTCTCGGGCGTCTATCGCTTTGCTGTGATCGCTCGATATTCCGCAGCTATATCTGGCTATGTTTATCACGGTGTCTCGAAAGAGTTCACCATCACAGAATGAAGAAGAGCGCCCAACCTCCAGGCAACCCGATCCGACCCATTTCACCGCGTCATTCTTTTTGAGCCTTCTGGCGCCTTTTTGTGGCCACTTCTCTCTGGATTTTTCCGTGTATTCCGTGTGTTCCGTGGTTAACCATTCGCCATCCTGATACCGCCTCGGCGTGAGCAGGACCCATCAGGCGCGACGCAGCACAGACCAGTACCAGTTTGCCCACGAATCACACGAAAGGAAGCGAATCGGTCGATCCGACCCGTATTGATCACCGTTCAAACCCGTCGCCAGCGGCCTGTAATATTCCAGCGGCGATCAGCCGCGCGATTGACGGGGTGCTGACGGCAGTGCAGCCTGCGAGGCGAGTATCGCGAAAACTCCCACCCCACCCATTCGGGTCCTTTATGTCCCTCCGCCCCCTGCCCCTGCTCGGTCTCTTGCTCTCGCTCCCGGTCGCCTGCCTGCAGGCCCAGGATGCCTTCGCCACCGACCCGGCGTTCCTCAGTCCGGAAACCACCACGGCGGATGCGCCGCCGCGCTTCAAGCACAAGGTCCATGCGGAATACCCGGACGACCTGAAAAAGGAGGATGTGCAGGGTTACGCGCTGACTTTCTGGCGCATCGATCCCGCCGGCGGCAAGGTCATCGTGGCCAATGCCGCCACCCACCCACTCTTTGGCGGCGTGCTTGGCATGCTGGGACGCGAGGAAGGCGCCACCACGCCGATGCTCAAGGACGGGAAGCCCGTCGCCGGCCTGATCTGGCACAGCGTGATATTCAACCCCGCCTCGGCCGGAGCCAAGAAAAAGGACGCTTCGCCCCGGCTGCTGGCCGTGGCCCCGGCCCAGGTCACCCCGAAGGAACTCGGCAAGGTGAAGCCGCCGGAGTTGCCCTACACCTGGGTCAAGCTCCAGCTCGACGCCACCGGGGCGATCACCTCGTTTGAGCTGGAGAATCCGGAGGCGGAGAAATTCAAGCCGGCCATTGCCACGGCGCTCAAGGCCTGGCGCTTTGCCCCGGCCCGGCAGGGCGGCGAACCGATCGCCGTGGAGTGGCGCGCCCCCGTGGTGATCTGTCCCGACTTTCGCGCGGTCGTCAACCGGCTGGACCAGGTCCCCCCCAAGGTGCTGCGGGCCGTCGAACCCGTGTACCCCCGGGCCCTCGTGCGCGATGACATCCGCGGGGAGGTCAAGCTGAACTGCCTCATCGACGAACAGGGCAAGGTGAAGGAGATCGTGGTGGAAAGCTCCAGCCATCCGGTCTTCTCCAAACTGGCCATCGCGGCCATGGAGGAATGGAAATTTGCGCCGGCCACGAAGGCGGGCAAGCCCGTCAGCACCAAGATCAGCCAGAGCTTCCACTTTGCTCCCGATGGGATGGATGTGCAGAGCGGTCAAAATGCGGTGCGGATCGAGAAACCCAAGAACCTCGACAAGCTGCCGCCGGAACTCCGTTACGACACCCCGCCCAAGGCGACCGGCGTCGCCCTGCCGGTTTACCCGCATGCGCAATGGGTCGCCAAGACCAAGGGCAAGGCGTCCGTCGCCATGGTCGTCGACGCGAATGGCAACGTTTCCCAGACGAAGATCCTTGAGGCCTCGAGCCCGGAGTTCGGCCTCGCCCTCGCCGCGGCGGTGGAAGAAAGCACCTTCACGCCCGCCCTCAAGGACGGTCAGCCGATTCCTGCGGCCGTCCGCCGCAATCACGATTTCCTGCCGTCCGGCAGTGATATCCTCTCCACCGATCAAGACCGGGACATGCTCAAGGTTATCGCGAAACACCCCGAACGCATCGTTGCCGCCAGTGCCTTGGACAAGGCGATCAAGCCCACCTTGGCCCGCAAGCCGCTCATCCCGACCGCCCACCGCCAGAGCGGTGCCACGGGATCCGCCACTTTGGAAATGATCATCGATCAGGAAGGCCGGGTACTGCTGCCGCAGATCATCGAGGCCAGTGCCCCGGAATTCGGCTATGCCGCCGTCCAGGCCGTCAAGCAGTGGACCTTTGTCCACCCGACCGTCGACGGCAAACCGGTCTACGTCCGCGTGCGGATTCCGATCGATTTCGTCATGCCGGAAAGCGCGAAGAAGAGCTGACAGCGCCAAGAGGCCCCGTCTTCCGAACCGTCGTGTTGCGGGGCTGCCGCTCGTCGGCCGGCCGATTCGTGAGCAAATACCGGCCCGGCGACCAGCGCCGGCCCTACCCACCTGAATGCCGATCCACTCCTTCGTGCGTGGAATTCGCTCCGCGGCATCGCGCCCGGTAAGAATGCGGCATTCCAAGGACGCTGAGGGGACACAAACCGACCGACTTCGGCTTCCTCCTCGCCCAGTCGGGTCGGTTTCTGTTCCCAAAAATGGAGCGGCCCCGG
>JBDKHE010000066.1:0-3061 GCA_039797805.1 Verrucomicrobiota bacterium | reverse complement strand
GTGGAGCGTTTCGGGGTGTTGAGGATCACAAACAGCTCGGCGGAGGCGAGGGGCCCCTGCTCATTGCGGGCCACGCCGGGGGCGTCGGCGATGAGACGCGTCTCGGGGCGACCGAAACCGCTGACCATCTCACTGTCGGCGCCGCTGCGCAGAATGATGGCGGCATCCGCCGAGCCCGACGAGGCCATGGCGCGTTTGAATCCGGTGGCAATGGAGAGCACCCCGACGAGCACGGCGACCACGCCGGCGATGCCGAACACCGTGGCGGCCACGGAACCGCGCCGTTGCGGAATGCTCATCAGACCGAACTTGGTGATGGCAGTGATCTGGGAGAACCAGTTGAGCAGGCTGTTCATGGGATGCGGGCGGAGAGGGAAGAGTGAGCAGTGAGCGGTGAGCAGTGAGCGGAAGGTGGCGGACGGAGAAAGGGGAAAGGAGAAGGGAGGAGGGAGGGAAGAGTCAGCGGGGGGATTGAGCTGGGAGCGGGGAGCTGGGAGCGAGGAGGGAAGAGTGAGCAGTGCGCAGTGAGCGGTGAGCGGTGGGGAAGCGGAAGGAGGAGGAGGACGGAGAAAGGGAAAGGAGCAGGCAGGGATGAGCGAGCGGGGGATTGAGCTTTGGGATTTGTTTTTGAGATTTGGCGTTTTGGCCTGCTGTTTCTTTGGCTTTTGGACCCTTGGCGTTTGGACGTTTGGCTTTTGAGATTTGGCGTTTGGCCTGGCTGGTTCTTGTTACTTGTTACTTCCTCACGCCGTCATTCGTTTCTTTGGTGTTTGGACGTTTGGGATTTGGCTTTTGAGATTTGGCGTTTCGCTCGGCTGGCCTTGTTACTTGGTACTTGGAACTTGGTACTTCCTCCCCCTTGGTACTTCTCCGCGCCCCTTGCTGCTACATGCGCCGCAGGGCGTCTGCGACCCGGAGCTTGATGGCGGTGCGGGCGGGGAAGATGCCGGTGAGGAGGCCGAGGGCGATGCTCAGGGTCAGGCCGAGCAGGACGTCGCGGGTCGGGAGGAAGAACATGGGCAGCATGCCGCCGGTGGGGTCGCCGCCGGAGGTGAGCAGCACGGCGAGGCCGAGGCCGAGGCCGCCGCCGAGCACGGTCAGGAGGCAGGATTCCGAGAGCACCAGGGCGACAACCTGGCCGTTGGTGAAGCCGATGGCTTTCAGCACGCCCAGTTCGCCGATGCGTTCGCGGACGGCTTGGGACATGGTGCTGCCGGTCACGAGCAAGATGGTGAAGAACACGGCCCCGAGGATGCCGGAGACGATGAAGCCGATGTTGCCGATCTGGTTGGCGAAGCCTTGGGCGAAGGCGCCCTCGGGCTCGGTCTTGGTCTCGGCGGGGGAATTCTCGAATTCCGCATCGACCAGCCGGGCGACCTCGGCGGCCTTGGCGGGATCCTTGACGCGGATGGTGTACCAGCCGACGAGGCCGGTGCCCCAGTTCATGCCTTGGCGCGCCTCGTCGAAATAGTCGTAGCGGAAGAACAGGGCGGTGGTGTCCGTGCCCTTCTTGGCGCCATCGAAGATGCCGACGATGTCGAACTCCCAGGTCTTGTTCATCCAGATGGGGGAGTGGATCGGGATCTTGTCCCCGATCTTGAGCTTGAAGCGGTTGGCGGTGTTGCGGCCGATGATGCAGCCGGTGCGGGTGGCGAGCCAGGCCTTCATCTCCTCCGGCGGGAGCTTGAACTCGGGGAACATGGCCATGAAGTCCTCGGGCACGACCGGGCACTGCATGAAGAAATTCTTCGGGTCCTGGTAGATGCCGCCGAACCAGGTCTGGTGGGCCACGGCGGCGACGCCGGGGATGCTGGCCATGCGGGCCTGGTAGCTCTGGGGCAGCAGCTGGATGAGCGACACCTTGTGGCGCACGATGAGGCGGTCGGCGCCGGCGAGTTCCACGCCGCCGACGAGGGCCTGCTTGATGGCGCAGAGGAAACCGAACAGCACAAAGGCCACGAGGACCGACAGGACCGTGAGGGACGTCCGCAGCTTGCGGCGCAGCAGATTGCCCCAGATGAGCGGGAAGAATTTCATGCGACGGGTTCGTTGCTCAGGCGGCCCTTGTTGAGGTACACCGTGCGCGAGGCCCGGGCCGAGGCGTGCGGGTCGTGGGTGACCATGATGATCGTCTTGCCCTGCTCGCGGTTCAGCGCGGAGAGGAGGTTGAGGATCTCGTCGCCGGCCTTGCGGTCGAGGTCGCCGGTGGGCTCGTCGCAGAGCAGGAGCGTGGGGTCGGTGACGATGCCGCGGGCGATGCCGACGCGCTGCTGCTCGCCGCCGGACATCGTGCGCGGGTAGTGTTTGGCGCGGTGGGAGAGGCCGACCACGGCGAGGGCGGTCTCGACGTGTTTCTTGCGCTGGGCCGGGGAGAGGTTCGTGAGCAGGAGCGGCAGCTCGACGTTGCGCTCCGCGGTGAGGACCGGCATGAGGTTGTAGAGCTGGAAGACGAAGCCGATGTGCCGGGCGCGCCAGGCGGCCAGCTGGTGGTCGGAGAGGCCGTCGACGCGCTCGCCGCCCACCTCGACCGTGCCCTTGGTCGGATGGTCGAGGCCGCCGATCAGGTTGAGCAGCGTGCTCTTGCCGGAGCCGGACGGGCCCATCAGGGCGAGGAACTCCCCGGCGGGGACGGACAGGCTCAGGTTGGCGAGGATGTTGATGTCCTCCGAGCCGCGGTGAAACTTCTTCTCAACGTCGGTGAGGCGCACGAGCGCGCCGTTTGTGGACTCAGGGTTGCTCATAAGGGGTTCTCCTTGACGGCCGCGCCGTCGGTCAGGGCGGCGGGCGCGTCCACCACGATTCTTTCGCCGGCGGCGAGGCCGGCGCTGACGGTGGACTCATCGGACTGGGTGCCGGCCACGGTGACGGCCCGGCGTTCGGCCCGGCCGCCGGTGATGACGTAGACTACGTCGCGACCGTCGACCGATTGCACGGCGCCTTTCGGCACGAGGACCAGGCGGGTGGCCGGCGCCGCGCTGGCGGCACCGGCGTCGCGGAAGCCGACCTTGACCGCCATCTGCGGCAAGATGCGGGGATCGAGCTGGTCGAAGCCGACGCGGAC
>JBDKHE010000065.1:0-35974 GCA_039797805.1 Verrucomicrobiota bacterium | reverse complement strand
ACCGCGGCCCACACGCGCTGCACGTCGTCGTGTTCCGACAGCTCGTGCAGAAACTCGCCAACCTCGGCGCGGGCCGTGTCGTCGAGCTCGGGAAACTGTTTGGCCAGGTAACCGAGTTCCGCGGTGACCACCTGCCATTGGTTCGCCTTGAGCCAGCTGGAAACGGCATGCACGGCGGTGCGTTCGGTGACGAAGCGTGCGCCGGCAGCGCCTTCCGGGATGTCGTCATTCTCCGCATGGGTCAGCGGCGAAAAGTCATTGGCGCCGGCCTCGATCGCCGCGCCTTCCAGATCCGTCTCCGCCGCGGCGGTGTGGGCCTCGACGAGGCCGACATGGTCGAACAGAAACTTGTTGCTGCCGGCCGCCCCGAGCACGCCCTTCTTGAAGAGCACCCGGATCTCCGGCGCCGTGCGCTGCTGGTTGTCGGTGTAGCACTCGACGATCACCGGCACCTTGTGGGGGGCGTAGCCTTCGTAGACGACATGGTCCAGACTGGTCTTGTCGCCGCCCGTGCCCGCGCCCTTGGCGATGGCGCGCTCGATGACGTCACGCGTGACGCTGGCCTTCCGGGCTTTTTCCAACGCGGCGAACAGCCGGGCGTTGCCCGCGGGGTCGCCGCCGCCGAGCTTGGCGGCCACGGTGATTTCCTTCACCAGTTTGCCGACCACCTGGCCTTTCTTCAGATTGACGATCGCGCGTTTCGCGTGGAGCCATTGACGTCCCATAGAGAGGATCACCTTAGAACAAACGGATCGCCGCCGGCAAGCCTGCTGACACAGGGTTGTCAGTCTCACCTGTTATCTTCACCCATCATGAACCGCTGTCCCTGGGCCGAAGCCGAACTCCAACATGACTACCACGACACCGAATGGGGGGTGCCGTCGCATGATGACCGCCACCTCTTTGAGATGCTCATCTTGGAAGGCGCCCAGGCGGGCTTGAGCTGGGCGACGATCCTCAGCCGGCGCGAGAACTACCGGGAGGCCTACGGCCATTTCGATCCCGCCGCCATCGCCCGCTACGACGAACGCAAGCAGACCCGCCTGCTGGCCGACCCCGGCATCATCCGCAACCGGCTCAAGGTTGCCGCGGCCGTGACCAATGCCCGCGCCTTTCTGGCCGTGCAGGAGGAATTCGGCTCATTTGACCGCTATCTCTGGGGTTTCGTGTCCGGTCGGCCGGTCCAAAACCGGTGGACGAGCCAGAAACAGGTGCCGGTCCGCACGGAGGTGTCCGATGCCCTGAGCAAGGACCTGAAGAAACGCGGCTTCAAGTTCGTCGGCACCACGATCTGCTACGCCTACATGCAGGCCACCGGCATGGTGAACGACCACATGGTCGGCTGCCCGCGACACGCGGCATGCGCGAAGCTGCATTGATGATTCATGATTGATGATTGGATCGATCCGGCCGCGGTGAACGACGCCAGTGGAGGGCCGGTCTCCCGACCGGCCGCGCTTGGTCACGACACCAACCCGAAAAAGAGGAACGAGACCCCTCCAGCCGCCCTGCGGACGGACCGGTGCCTCCCCGTGTCCGTGTATTCGAGGCAATCATTAATCATAAATCGTAAATCATAAATCCCCACCCCCCGGCTTGCATGCCGGCGCGGGGCGCGTCACACCTCGCCGTCCATGCCTTGGATCGCCGCCAGTCTGGTTTCCGCCTTCTTTCTCGGTTTGTACGACCTGAGCAAGAAACACGCGCTGCGCGACAATGCCGTCCTGCCGGTGCTTTTTCTCAGTACGGTCTGCGGGGCGGCGGTCTGGTTGCTGCTTTTGCTCGCCGGTCTGGCGGCCCCCGGCGCGGTGCCCGCGGCATTTGTCCCGGAATCCCTCACGCTGGCGCAACATGGGCTGGTTTTCCTGAAGTCATTCATCGTCGCCTCGTCGTGGGCGTTTACCTATTTCGGGATCAGGCACCTGCCGTTGTCGCTGGCGGCGCCCATCCGGGCGACGGGACCGATATGGACCCTGGGCGGCGCCTTGCTCGTGCTGGGCGAGCGGCCTTCCGGGATGGAGTACGCCGGCATCTTGATCACGCTCGGTTCCTTTTACGGCCTGTCGCTGGCCGGACGCCAGGAAGGCGTGCACTTCCACCGCAACAAGTGGGTGGGCTGCATGATCGCCGGCACGCTCTGCGGGGCGGTCAGCGGTCTCTACGACAAATACCTGCTCGGCCGGGTCGGATTGAGCGCCGCGGCGGTCCAGGCCTGGTTTACCCTCTACCTGCCAGTGGTGCTGCTGCCGCTGGCCGTCGGCTGGGGGTTCCGGTGGTGGCCCCGCAACGAGTTTCACTGGCGCTGGAGCATCCCGTTCATCGCCCTGACCCTGTTGGTGGCCGACTACGTGTACTTTGACGCGTTGCGCAATCCGGAGGCGCTCGTCGCGGTTGTCTCCAGCCTGCGCCGCGGCAGCACCTTGGTGGCCTTTGCGGGCAGCATCTGGGTGTTTCACGAGGCCCGCGGCGCCGCCAAGCTGCCCGCGGTCCTCGGCATTGTCATCGGCATCGTGCTGACCGTGCTGGCCTGAGCGCCGTACTTTCCTTTTGGCTGAACCGCGTTAGCTTGTACCGGGATGTTCGCCAACCTGCTCAACTACTTCTCCAGCCGCGACCCGGCGCATCACGACCACGACTTTGTCGAGTCGGTCGAGGTGACGCGTCCCGTGCCGGCCAATCCGCGGGCCGAGAAGATCATTTTGCTGTGCTGGGTGCTGATCGCGGTGAAACACGTCGCCGTGATCTGGGCGGTCGGGCGCTACGCCGTGCCGTTCCACCAGCTCTGGATCAATTTTCCCACGTTCCTTCTCGGCCTCGTCGCCACCTGGGCCTACTACGCGCGGGATTGATCAAGCCGGCGATTCGCAACGGACGGCCCGTCCGACACCAAGGCTAGGCCGAGTTCCGACTGGATAAGCCGGCAGGTTTTGATGATTCTTCTCCCATGCCCAACGTTCCCGGTCTCCGCAGTCCCTACAGCAAGGTCAGCCGCCTCGTTTACTTCGGTCGCATGATCGACAAGATCCGCCTCCATGCCGCCGGCCGGTTGCCGGCCGCCGACTACGCGCCGAACCTCGGCAAGGGCTTTGACAGCCGCTGCTGCAATTTCCTCCGGGTGAACTACGATGAACTCAAGGCCCGCGTCCTCGCCGGCGATCTGGACGACGCGCAGTTACTGGCCTGGTGCCATGAAAAAGGCGGGGCCCGCACCGACGAGGAGTGTGAGATCTGGAACGGTTTCATGATCAAGCGCGGCTGGCGCGATGCCGGCAGCGAAACCCTCGCCAAAAGAATCAAGGAAAGCGGCCTCGAATCTGCTCCCGTCCTGACGATGTTCGACTACCTCGATTACGACGAAGGCCGCGCCTCCGCCGCGGAACAACCCTGGACCAAGGTTTGATATCCCATGGGTGACGCGCTCTGGAAACGTCTGCAGCTGCTGGTCTCCGTCCTCAGCGTCCTGCTGGTGCTGGCGTTGCTCTTCGCGGGCTGGTGCTGGTGGCGCCTGCACGCGAGTCTCCCTGCCCTCGACGGCAAACTGACCGTCGCGGGGCTCGCCGCACCGGTGCAGATCACGCGGGACGCGCTCGGCGTGCCCACGGTCGCGGGCGCCTCGCGGATCGACGTCGCCCGCGCCACCGGTTTCCTCCACGCCCAGGATCGTTTTTTCCAGATGGACCTGCTCCGCCGCAGCGGTGCGGGCGAGGTGGCGGAGCTGTTCGGCCCGGCCGCGGTGCCCTTCGACCGGTCACGCCGGCTGCACGGTTTTCGGCGGATTGCCGAGCAGGCCCTGGCGCGTCTCACGCCGGAGCGCCGCGCCCTCCTGATCGCGTACACCGAGGGTATCAACGCCGGGCTCACCGCCCTGCCCGCCTCGCCCTGGGAATACCTCGCGCTCCGCAGCCAGCCCCGCCCCTGGCAGCCGGAGGACTGCTTCCTCGCCGTCTACGCCATGTGGTTTGACCTGCAGGATTCCACCGGCCACCACGAGAGAAACCTCGATGCGCTGCGCGAGACCATCGGGACGGCGGGAGCCAATTTCTTTGCCCCGCGCGGCACCTCCTGGGATGCCGCCCTCGACGGCGGCACTTTGCCCGCCCCGCCGCTGCCTCCGCTCCGCCTGCGCGCGCCCGAGGAAAAAACCACCGTCGCCTTCCCGCTGCGGCCCGCGCGCCTCCCTGTCGGTTCCAACAATTTCGCCGTTTCGGGTGCCCATACCGCGGGCGGCGGCGCGATGCTCGCCAGCGACATGCACCTCGGGCTCAACGTGCCCAACGTCTGGTATCGCGCCATGCTGGTCTGGACCGACGACCGCGGCACCGCCCACCGGCTCGTGGGAGTCACCCTGCCGGGCATGCCTTTCATCGTCAGCGGCAGCAACGGCGAGATCGCCTGGGGTTACACCAATTCCTACATCGACACCACGGACGTCGTGACCCTGGAGACGGAGAACACGGCCCGCGCCTTCTACCGCACCGCCCAAGGCTACCGGGAAATCATCGACCGCACCGGGACGATCGCCGTGCGCGGCGAAGAGCCGGTGACTTTTGTCGCGCGCTGGACCGAGTGGGGACCGATTGTCGGCACCTCCGGGGACGGACACTATCTGGTTCTCCGCTGGAATGCCCATGATCCTGAGGCCACCGATACCGTTCCGATGGAGCTCGAGACCGCCACGAACGTCGCCGGCGCGCTCGCGATCGGCCACCGCGCCGGCATGCCCAACCAGAATCTCCTGGTGGCGGACCGCACCGGGGCGATTGGCTGGACGCTGACCGGACGGATCCCGCGCCGCTTCGGACACGACGGCCGCTATCCCGTGTCGTGGGCCTACGGCGACCGGCGCTGGGATGGCTGGCTGGCCGACGACGAGGTGCCCGCCATCGTCAATCCCGCCGACGGCTTTTTGTGGACGGCCAACCAGCGCACCGTCAGCGGCGAGGCCTACGCGAAATTGGGTGACGGCGGCTACTACAACGGTGCCCGCGCCCAGATCATCCGGGACGATCTCCGCCAGCTGGTCGACTCTGGCAAAAAGATCACCCCGGCCGACCTGCTCGCCATCCAGCTGGATGACCGCACGGTATTCCTCGACCGTTGGCAGAAGCTGCTCCTCAAGACCTTGACCGACGAGGCCGTCGCGAAAAAGAAAAGCCGGCTCGAGCTGCGCACCGTCGTCGCGGCTTGGTCCGGACACGCCAGCGCGGACTCAGCGGCCTATCGCCTGGTTAAACTGTGGCACCAACACGTGGAGGCCCGGGTCTTCGCTCCGTTTTTCGAGCAGGCCGCCGCCGTTTACCCCGGGTTCTATTCCGGCAATTTCCAATCCGAGGACGCCCTCTGGCAACTGGTCCAGGAGCAACCGGTCCGCCTGCTCAACCCCGCCCACACCAGCTGGGAATCCTTGTTGCTCGCGGCCGCCGACGATGTGGTCGCGGATGCCGATCGCGCCGGACTCGCCCCCGCGCGACTGACCAACGGCCGGGAGAACACCCTCCGGATGCAGCATCCCTTCAGTCGCTTCCTGCCCCGCATGCTCGCCAGTTTGATCGACATGCCCGCGCAGCCCTTGCCCGGTGGCAGTGACATGCCGCGCATCCAATCAGCCAATGCCGGCGCCAGCGAACGCCTGGTGGTCTCCCCCGGCCGGGAAGACGAAGCTCTCTTCCACATGCCGGGCGGACAAAGCGGACACCCGCTGTCTTCCTACTACCGCGCGGGCCATGAAGCCTGGGTGAAGGGCGAGCCCACACCGCTGCTGCCCGGTCCCACCGAACACACGCTCGTGTTGCAGCCGTAGCTCCCTCGATCCGGCAAAGGGCGAGGAGTCCCGAGATATTGAGTCGCAAACCACCCAACAAATAACTCTCATCCTTTCACTGCGCCGAAGGCGCCTCCCATGTCGCTCCATGTCCTCTCCCATCCGCTCGGCGCCCACGTGTTGACCCATTTGCGCGACAAGACCACGAAGCCGGCCCTGTTCCGCACGCTCAGCTACCAGATCGCGCTCCTGCTGGCGCTCGAGGCGACCGCCGATCTGGCGACGAAGAAGAAGCGGATCGTGACGCCGATGGAACCGATGACCGGCCTCGTGCTGGCCCGGCCGCTCGCCATCGTGCCGATCCTGCGCGCCGGTCTGGGCATGGTGCAGCCGTTTCAGGATATCTTTCCCGATGTCTCCATCGGTTACGTCGGGCTCGAGCGCGACCATGCCACGGCGGTCGCGCGCAGCTACTATTGCAAACTGCCACCGCTGGAGGGCCGGCGGGTGGTCGTGGTGGACCCGATGCTCGCGACCGGCGGCTCGGCGGTGCAGGCCATCGATGTGATCAAGTCCGCCGGTGGTAAGGAAATTGTCTTCGTCTGCATCGTCGCCGCCCCGGAGGGCGTGGCGAAATTGCAGAAGGCCCACCCCAACGTGGCCATCTACGCCGGCGCGATTGATCGCGTGCTCAACACCAACAAATACATCCTGCCCGGCCTCGGTGATTTCGGCGACCGCCTGTACGGCACCTGATCAGGCCAGGGCCGGTATGGCGTAGGGCGCGCGATCCGCCGCCCGGAACAGCGCGTTGGCCGCGGCCGCCCCCTCGCCGATGCACCGCTCCCCGGTGGCATCGATCGTGAGAGGCGCCCCCAGCACCGTGGGCGTGCGATCCAGGTCCACCTGATTGGCGGCGAGGTGTTCCGCCATCCGCCCATAAGCCTCGGTCAGCGCGGCATCGCCCTTGATCCGCTCCCGGGTTTCCCCGGCCGACGCCGCCTTGCCGAGCTCGTGTGAGATTCCGCCGAGATGCCCGAGCGCGCTGGAGATGTGCCCCTGCTCGATCTGGCCGTACAATTTTTCCGTCTGCCGGCTCCGCACCACCTCGATGAAATTCTGCATGAGACGGTCCTCGCCCTTGAACTCGCGCACGACCCGCCCCGCCCGGTCGAAGGCGGTGGCCTCGAAGTAGCTGCCGGTCACGAGGCGCCCGCCCTCGCAGTCGATGACGTTGCCGATCTTGACGCCGCGGTATTCGTCCATCGAGGCCGCGAGCGCGGCGGCCGCCTCGGCGCCGACGGCACCGGGAACGCCTTCGTTGGGGTCTTTCTTCGCCGGCAGACCGCGCACCTCGAAGATCAGCGGCGCCGTCGCGTAATCATGGATCACGACCTGCGTGTTCGGCGTCTCGCCGTCATCCTCATAACCCAGCCGGCCGCCGATGCTGAGGGTGTGGCGCGGCAACCCGGCCTCGCCGAGAAACCAGCGGGCCACGTCCATCTGATGGATGCCCTGGTTGCCAATGTCCCCGTTGCCGTAAGCGTTGAACCAATGCCAGTCGTAGTGAAACCGGCCGCGGCGGGGCGGCGTGAGCGCGGCGGGGCCCGTCCAAAGATCATAGTCGACGGTGGCGGGCACCGGCTGCGGACCGCGGGTGAGGCCGATGCTCTGGCGCCGCTTGTAGCAGAGCCCGCGCGCGGCGGTGATCTTGCCGAGCTGGCCGGAGCGGATCCACGCCACCGCTTCCTGCAGTCCCTCGCCGGAGCGCACCTGCACCCCCGCCTGGACCACGCGGTGGTATTTTGCGGCGGCCGCCACGAGCTGGCGTCCCTCCCAGATGTTGTGGGAAACAGGTTTCTCAACAAAGACGTCCTTGCCCGCCTGACAGGCCCAGATGCCCATCAGAGAGTGCCAGTGGTTCGGGGTGGCAACGGTGATGGCATCAATGTCGGGGGAAGCCAGCAGCTGTCGCACATCCGTGAATTTCTCCGGATGCAGACCGTCCTTGGCCAGCGCAGCCGCCACCCGGTCGAGCACCGCGGTGTCGACGTCGCAGATCGCGGCGATGCGCACTCCGGGCACGGCGCGCAGGCTCGTGAGATGCGTGCGCCCGCGGCCATTGAGCCCGACCACGGCCACCCGCACGTCGCTGTTGGCGCCCATGACGCGGCCCCAGGATCGGGCGGTCCAGACCGTCGCGACGGTGGCCAAGGAAACAGTTCTCAGGAAGGTCCGGCGAGTAGGGGTATGCATACGCGGTGCCTGAGTTATTACCGGTCAATCGACAAAGGCGACCCTGGACATTCCGTCCGTGAATATTTCAACCGGCGTGATAAGCCACCGGCATGGAATTATCCCAACTCACCGCCCGCGCCCTCCAGGTCAACGAACTCTTTTCCGCCCGGGCCCGCGCGCAGGGACGGCGGCCCTGGACCCGCGAGGAGGTGATGCAGGGATTCGTCGGCGACGTCGGCGATCTCATGAAAATCGTCATGGCCAAGGCCGATCTCCGCCCGCTGCCCGACGCCGACCCCAAGCTCGCCCACGAATTGAGCGACTGCCTCTGGAGCGTCCTCGTCCTGGCCCGGCTATATGAAGTGGATATCGAGAGGGAGTTTCTCGCGACGATGCGGGCAATCGAGACCCAGCTGACGCCGCCCGGATCCTCGTGATCGGTCCGCCGATCACAGCCGCTCGCTCGCCAGCCAGCCTCCCGTCGCCTGCACGGGCTCCGTCTCACCCCGGCGGGTCACCCACACGGCGAGCGCCTGCCTGGTCATGCCGTCCATGGTGACGGCGGCCAGGGGAAATTCGCATTGGCCGTCGACGACGACGTGCCGGACGAGGCTGAGCGCCACGAATTCATGCACGAGGGTTTCGCCACGGTTCTCGCCGGCCTTCACCTTGGAGACGAACCCGCCTCCCAACAGCGCGGCATGGACCTCGTAAACCTGGCCGTCTTCCGCCACGGGCTGCCAACTCGCCTGCACTTTCCCAGCATTAACGGCGACCGTGAGCGTTCCGGTGTCCTTGCCCGGCGCCGGCAGGGTGCGCCGGGATTTTTCGCGCCAGTCCCGGCCATTGAGCACGAAGCCTGGGGTATAAACCGTGCGCACCGCCCAGGCCTCCGCATAGGCATATTGCCGCTCGGTGAACGCCCGGCTGGCGAACCGGTCGGGCCAGCCCAGCCGGTCCCAATAGTTCACGTGGAAGGACACCGGCACGAAATCACGCCAGAGTCCCGGCTCAGACTGCAGGCGGTTCAACCACGCTTCGGCCGGCGGGCAGCTGCTGCAGCCCTCCGAGGTGTACAACTCGACCAGGGGCACCTGTGCCGGACCGCTGACAAACGGTCCGGGCAGACCCCAGGCCGTCGACATGGCAACCAAAGACAAGGCGATCAGGCGGACGCGCATGCCGGTGGGAGCCGCCAACCCCGCCCGGCATTCCATTTTTTCATGTTCATCGGCCGTATTCATCGGCAAATCCTAGTCCCATGACCATTGATCGCCCCGGACTCATCGTCGCCGACCGCTGGCAGGACTACCGCCTGCTCGACTGCGGCGACGGCATGAAGCAGGAGCAATGGGGCCCCTACAATCTCGTGCGCCCCGATCCGCAGATCATCTGGCCAAAGACGGGGGGCCCGACCTGGACCGGTTGGGACGGCTTCTACCACCGCAGTGAAACCGGCGGCGGCAAATGGGAATACCGTCAGAAGATTCCCGAGCACTGGACCGTCCGCTACGGCGCCCTCACCTTCAAGATCCATCCCACGAGCTTCAAGCACACCGGCCTCTTCCCCGAGCAGGCGGTCAACTGGGACTGGTTCACCGCCAAGATCAAGGCGGCCCGCGCCGCCGGTCGCGAGGTCAGCGTGCTCAATCTCTTCGGCTACACCGGCGCCGCCTCCGTCGCCGCCGCCCAGGCCGGCGCCAGCGTCTGCCACGTGGACGCCGCCGAGGGCATGGTCAAATGGTGCCGCGAAAACGCCGGCCTCTCCGGCCTCGCCGAGGCGCCCATCCGCTACATCACCGACGACTGCATGAAATTCGTGCGCCGCGAGATCAAGCGCGGGCGCAAGTACGACGCCATCATCATGGATCCGCCGACCTACGGCCGCGGGAGCACCGGCGAGATGTGGAAACTGGAGGATCATCTCTGGAACCTCCTCAACGAGTGCAAACAGGTCCTGAGCGACCGGCCGCTCTTCTTCCTCATCAACGCCTACACCGCCCGCCTTTCCCCTTCCGTGGTCATCAACCTCCTCGACGGCCTGCTCCACGACGCCGGCGGCCGCATCCACGGTGGCGAGGTCGGCCTGCCCATTCAACGCGACGGCAAGATCCTTCCCTGCGGCATCTACGGCCGCTGGGAATCCGCCTGAGCATGAGAGCGCTTCTGGCATTGCTGCTCGGCACCGTCATGCTCGGCGCGGCGGATGACCCGCTGGTCCCGTTCAACATCCGGCACAGTTCGTTCAGCGTCGTCAGCGAGAACGACAAGTATTTCGCCGGCACCGACCGGCACTACACCAACGGCTTCAAGGCCACCTGGCTCGGCGAGACCGACCTCAACCAATCCCGCCCTTTCGTGCAGACCGCCGCCAAGTTCATCCCCTGGATGGACCCCGAGCATGTCGACTGGCACTACAAGGTCGGTTTCGCGCTCGGCCACAACATCTACACGCCGGTCGACACCGACACGCCCGACCTGCAGCCCAACGACCGGCCCTACGCCGGCTGGTTGTACGGTTCGATCCTCCTGCATGCCCAGTTGAAAGACCAGCTGCGGATCGTGGAGCTGTCGATCGGCATGATCGGCCCGGCGTCCTTTGGTCAGGAAATTCAAAACGCCTGGCATGACGTGATCAACGTGCCGCACGCCGAGGGCTGGGCCCACCAGTTGCACAATGAACCCGGACTGCAGCTCACGTGGGAACGCCGGTACCGCACCTGGCAGTTCATGTCCGGCCAGGATTCCCGGCTCGGGATCGACCTGATGCTCCGCCACCGGGTTTCCGTCGGCAACGTGGGCGTGCATGCGGCCGGCGGTGCGGTGGTGCGCCTCGGGTGGCGGTTGCCGGCGGACTTTGGCGCCGACCTGATCCGCCCCGGCGGCGGCAACATGGCCAATGACGGTTCCCCCGACCGCTTTTCCTTCTACACCTACGCGAGCGGCGAGGTGCGGGCCGTGGCCCGGGACATCTTTCTGGACGGCAACACCTGGCGCGACAGCCCCTCGGTGCCCAAACGACCCGTGGTCGCGGACTTCAGCCTCGGGTTCGTCCTGCACTGGCCCGAGTTCCAACTCGCCTACACCCAGAACTACCGCACCAAAGATTATTACGGCCAACCCCGCCGCGATGTGTTTGGGTCGGTCGGCTTCTCCTTCTCCCACTGATCCCATGGCCTCCATCGCCGACACGTATTACGCCACCGCCACCGCCTTGCTGGCCCGCGCCCGCGAGGTGAACAGCCCGACGCTGAAGAAACTCGCCACGATCATGGGCCCGTCCGTCGCCGGCGGCGGCGTGATCCACGTCTTCGGCAGCGGGCACAGCGACGTCATCGGCCGCGAGATCATCGGCCGCGCCGGTGGACTCGTCTGCGTCAGCGGCATTGCCGATCCTACCGGCGGTTTCATCGAAAACCTCGTCGGCTACGGCACCAAGCTCGCCGAACGCTATGACCGCGCCCATGGCCTGCTCGCCGGCGAGACGATCATTGTCATTTCCAATTCCGGAAAGAACTCCTCGCCCATCGAGGTCGCGCTCTATGCGAAGCAGAAGGGGATGAACGTCGTGGCCCTCACGAGCGTCGACATGGCAAAGATCGCCGCCACCGTCCACCCCGACGGCAAGAAGCTCCACGAGATTGCCGACTACACCCTGGACAACCTCGGCCTGCCCGGCGACGCCATCGCTCCCGTGGTCGAAGGCATCAAGGCCGGCCCCACCTCGACGCTGATCGGCGCCACGCTGCTCAATCTGCTGATGTTGGAGACGATCGACTGGCTGAAGGCCGGCAACCATCACCTGCCCATCCTCCGCAGCCAGAACATGCCCGACGCCATCGCCTTCAACCGCAGCCTCGGCGCCAAATACAAGGGCCGCCTCAGCCGCCAGCTGGCGTGAACAAGGCTGCATCTTGAAAACTGAAAATCGGGCATCGAAAACCTGACCTTTCGATCCCTCGCACAAAGCCGCGTTTCTCAATCTTAGATTTTCAATTTCCCATGTCCGATTTCACGATTCCCTCCTTCAAGATCGGCGTGGATGGCGGCGGGACCAAGACGGAGCTGATTCTCGTCGATGCCGCCGGGGCGATCGTCAACCGCCAGCTTGCGCCCGGTTGCAACCCCAGCCAGTGCGGTCCGGAGAAAGCGAAGACCGTTTTGTTGGATGCACTACAGGCTCTTCGCTCCCCGCTGCCTGCTGGTAGCGTCCAAAGCACGCTGCTGTGCATGGCCGGCTCGCCGCTCTTTTGGAATGAAGTGGCCCGCTCGCTGACCGGTAACGGCACGGTGCTCACCGGTCCGGATTCCCTGCCCGTCCTGGAACTGGCCACGGGCGGACGGCCCGGCCTCGTGTTGCACGCCGGCACCGGCTCTTTCGTCGCGGCGCGCGCGCCCGATGGCACCGTGCACTACGCCGGCGGGCTGGGCTGGAAGCTGGGCGACGCCGGCAGCGGCTTCGACCTCGGTCGCCGCGCCATCGCCCATGCCCTCATGGAATTGCAGGCGCGTCGCGAGGGAGATTCGACCGCATCATCGCCGCTCGTCGCCGCCCTCTGTGCTCACACCGGCTTCACGGACTACGCCGCCAACTCCCGCTATTTCTACAACGACGCCGGCGCCAACGCCGCGATTGCCGGATTCGCCCCGAAGGTGCTGGAGCTCGCCGAGCACGACTGCGGTGCCGCCCAACAGGTCGTCGCCGATTCTGTCACCGACCTCGCCCGCCTAGCCGATCAGGTTATCCACCGGTTGTTTCCCACCGGCTCGGCGACGGGCCCGGCCGGCCCCCTGCCCTGCGGCGTGAGCGGCCGGATCCTCAATTCCGTCCCCGCCACCTTCGCACTGCGTTCGCTCGCGGGCAAACTCCGGTGGCCGGTGAATCTAAATTTCATCACGGAGTCTCCCATCGAAGGCGTCCGCCGGTTGCTGGCGAAGGGATAGGGGTATTCGCGGTCCTCGACGCGAGCGACCCACCCCGCCCTTCTTGCCACTTGTTACTTGATCCTTGGTTCGTAGCCTTCCGCCATGTGGTGGACCTATGCTCTCCTCTCGGCGGCCTTTGCCGCCCTCACCGCCATTCTCGCCAAAATCGGCGTGAAGGGTGTTGATTCCAACGTGGCCACGGCCGTGCGCACGGTCGTGATTCTCATCCTCGCCTGGGTGGTGGTCGCGGTGCAGGGCAACCTCTCCGCCGTCGCGGCGATTCCGCGCCTGTCGCTGACTTTCCTCGTGCTCTCCGGCTTCGCCACCGGGGCCTCGTGGCTGTTTTATTTCAAGGCGCTGCAGGCCGGCACGGCGTCGCTCGTCAGCGCGGTGGACAAATCCAGTCTCGCCCTGACAATCATCCTTGCCGCGCTGTTCCTCGGCGAATCACTCACCCTCAAGACCGCGCTCGGCTGCTCCCTCATCATCGCCGGCACCGCGGTCATCGTCTGGCCCTGATGATCGCCGAACCCCCGACGCTCGTTCTGCCGGAAGCCGAGTGGCAGGCCCGCCAGGCCGCCCACGAGGCGCGCGTGCGGGTCTGGACCGATCCCCTTCAGGCGCGACGCGCCCGCGGCGAGAAACACCCCGTGGAGGACTTTTTGTTCGAGTACTACCGCTTCCGCGCGAGCTGGCTGCGCCGCTGGCACCCGGGTCCGGATGTCGTGTTGCTCGGAGCCAGCGCGCAGGAGTTTCTGCGCTGGCCCGAATACCATGCGCGCGACGAGGGCGTTGCCTTGAATCCCGCCGCCTTTGAGCCGAAACGCCGTGACACGCTGCTGTGGCTGCGCGGCCTGTTGCGCGCCACGGCCGATCGGCCGCCGGCCTTCGCCTGCTTCGGCCTGCACGAGTGGGCGATGGTTTACCGGCAGACCCCCGACGAGGTGCGCCACAACGCCTGGCCGCTGCGTTTCCCGTCCGACGAGCTGGCGCGCATCGTCGAGGCGCAACCGATCCGCTGCTCACACTTCGACGCCTTCCGCTTTTTCACCGTGCCGGCGCGTCCGCTGAATCGCCTGCAACCGGAGCGCACCACGGTGACGGATTTTGAGCAACGCGGCTGCCTGCATGCGAACATGGATCTCTACAAGTGGGCGTTCAAACTCGCGCCGTTCACGCCGGCCGAGCTCACCGCCGACTGCTTCGCCTTGGCCCGCGACATCCGGGAAATGGACATGCGGGCGAGTCCCTATGACCTGCGCGCCCTGGGCTATCCGCCCATCGCGATCGAAACCCCGGAAGGACGCGCCGAGTACGAACGTCACCAGCGGGCCTTTGCCGAGCGCAGCCAGCCCCTGCGCGCGCGGCTGCTGGCGCTATGCGAACGGTTGCTGGCCGGTTAGCCCCGCAACCTGAAGCCGGGATGGCTGTTAGCTTCCGGCCACCACGCACCAGCCAGAGGCGGACCTACTCCACCACGCGCACCCCGAAGCACGCGAAGCCCAGCGCCCGGGAATACGGACCATTGTTTTCCATCTCGGGCTCCGCGGAACTGTGCAGGTCGAGCACCAGCCCTTTCGGCGGCACCGGCAGGAGGGGGAGCTCGATCCACTGGGGCCGATCCCCAATCTGGCCCTGCCACAAGATTTTTCCCTCGTGGCGGACCTCAAACGGGCGCGGCTTGATGCCGCGGACCGAGAGCTGGATGCGCATGGGTGCGGAATGCGGCCAGACCTGCAGGGTGAGCCGTCCATCCTGGGGACACCAGGACCAGCGATGGTCGCTGTTCCATTCGGCCACGGCCCAGCGCGAATCAGTTTCCAAGCGCATGACGCGGTGCCAGGACCAGCGGGACATCAGCTCGTGGGGGTCCGAGCCCGGAACATTCCACATGGCCTGCACCCCGTTGAACACCGAGAGATTGCCGAGCAACAGCCAGAGTGCGCCTGCCCGCGAGCGCACCGCGAGAACATTGAACGCGAGCGACATCGGCAGCAGCACCCGGGTGGCGGCCCCGGGGAAGCCCTCCCACACCGCCGTGCCGAGACACAACATCAGGCCGACATAGACGATGCCCGTGCGCCACCAGAGATCGCGCCACTGCGGCCGGATCACCAGATAGAGGAACTGCACCGTCAGGGCCACCAAGGACAGCAGCGTGGTGACGGCGAGCGCCCCGTTGGGCTCCAGCTCGAGCGCGACGAGGGTTTCGCACCACTTCTCCACGAGGCCGGAAACCGGCAGCGTGAAGTTGCTCAGGCCCGGTTCGGGCCAACCCACGCAGAGCCGCAGGTACACCAGCCAGGCCGCCAGGGGCAGCGCCACGAGCAACCCGCGCACGCCGGCGCGCAACCACGCGCGCCAGTCGCGCAGCGACGCGGGCAAGAGGGCCACCGCGGCAAGCAGCACCGTTTCCCGCGCCAGCGTCGCCACGGCCAGCAGGCCGGTCGCCTTGTTCGCCTGCTGCCGTGCCAGCAACAGGCCCGAGGCCGTGATCAGGGCCAATGCCGACAGATCAGTGAGCGAGAGACGCACGCTGTGCAGCGCACCGGCGGAAAAAAGGATACCGGCCCACGCCACCGTGCCCCGCCAGTCCGTCGTGGGCAACAACCGCCACAATAGCGCGGCGAGGCCGAGCCACGCCACGATATTCAGTCCGGCATAGGCCCGCGCCGCCGTCATGGGATCACCCCCGCCGACCACCCAGGCCACCCAGCTGAGGAGCATGCGCCGGCCACGATAGCCGAGACTGTCGATCGCTTCCCGCAGACCCGGATCCTGCAAACCCGGGCTCGCCGCCATCTGTGCATAATAGAGACCGTCGTAGCCACCGGTGTCGCGATAGACGTAGATCGGGCCGTCCCGCAACGACGGCAGCATCACCGCCTCGGCTGATTCATCGAACTGCAGCAGCTGAGTGAATCCAAAGTAGGGATGCCAATACCGGCCGACGAGGCAGAGAAAGACCGCCACCAGCAGGCCGCGCAGCACCCAGGCCAGGCGGACGGCACGACTGCTGGAAGGTTCGGCGGAGGACATCGGCCCCCGATGCAAACCAGCCCGCACCCGTTGGCAACATCTCGCGCAACGGACTCGCGCATTGCCTCCCCGCCGTGGGTCCGATTTTCTTCCCGACATGGACGAACCCGCCCCCAACGCGGTTGAGCGCACCCGCAAGAAGCCGAGTTACCCGATCGGCCCAGAGTTGCGCGCTTACCTGAAGAAGTTCCGGCGCGAACGCGACCTGCCTGTCACCTACGAGCGCTTGCGGCATTTTCACGAGGCGGTGCCGATCATGGACCAGAAGGGCCGCCCCACGCTCTGGGACTCCGTCGCCTATCGTGCCGAGGACATCCCCGCGCTCAACGAGGACCTCAAGCGCATCTACGCGCTGCTGCGGGTGGACGGCGATTTCTCGGTGATGCAGCATCTGTACATCGACCGCGTGGATTTCTGCACCTTCGGCAACTCCATGCCGTTCCGGATCCGGATCGTGAACGCCTTCAACGACAATCCCGACTACTTCTACATCAAGAAGGCCGATGCCTCCCGCATCTACGGTCTCGAGCTGGAGCATCTGCTCTCCCCCAACCGCCTCAATTTTCTCACCCACGGCAACACCCTCATCGAGGAACACATTGCCGGCGTGCCGGGCGACATCTTCAGCGAGCGCTGGCTGGAGAGCCCCGAGATCAAGCCCATCCGCATCGCCAAGGAGCTGGTGAAGTTCAACGAGCGCTGCTTCGTCCGCCTGCTCGGCGACATGCGCAGCTACAACTACGTCGTCGTGCTCACCCCCGACTTCGAAGGCTGGCAGGTGCGCATCCGGGCCATGGACTTTGACCAGCAGTCATACCACGGGCGGAAAAACTTCTACCTGCCGCAGTTCTTCAAGGAAAACACCCCGCTCGCGCAGTTCTGCGTGAAACACCTGCACAAGGAGACCGCCCTCCAGTACCAGCGCGAGGAGCAGTCCCTGATTCTCGCCCGCGCCGAGGTGGCCTCCGTCCGGCTCAGTTCGCTGCTCGACGTGATGGAGAAGGACCCGATCGCGCCGGAAGAAAATGTCGTCAGCCTGCGCGAAGGGCTCGCGGAGCATTTCCGGTCCGAACGCTACCTGCGCTGCACCAGCATGGGCGCCCTCGTCCGCGAAAACATCGAGATGCTGCGGCGCTACCACGGCCTCGGCATCGGTTCCCTCGGCGCGGATATCGTGACCCCGGCCCAGCCGCCCCCGTGAGGCGCACAAACCTGACTGTTCCCTGAAGGTCCTCACCGCTTTCCCCCGCCTCCGCCTGACGCTTACCGAAAAACGATGCTTTGGATTCTGACCCGCTCCTGCCTCTACTCCCTGATCGCCGCTGGCGTTGCTGTTTTCTGGATACCGTTGAAATGGTTTGAGCGGCGGGCCCACTGGCCGGCCGAGTGGGGCGGCCTGCAATGGATCGGCGCGACTGCCATCCTGGCCGGCGCCATCGTTTACGCGTACGCGCTGTGGCTGTTTGCCGCCCGCGGCCGGGGCACCCCGCTGTTTTTCGACCCCACCCGGAAACTGGTCTGGCGCGGCCTCTACAAGTGGGTGCGCAACCCGATGTACCTCGCCCTGGCGGCCATCATCGGCGGCGAAGGCCTGTTCCTGCGATCCTGGCACATCGGGGTCTACTGGGTGTGCGTGGTGTGTTCACTGCACCTGCTGGTGAGGCTGCACGAGGAGAACGTCCTGCGCGACCGCTTCGGCGCGGTCTACGAAGACTACCGGCGGTCCGTCCCCCGCTGGCTCCCCCGCAAGCCCCGGCCGATGCTCGAAACCGTGCAGCCCTTCGAGACCGGGAAACGTTGAGGCAAGGATCTTCGGCGGCAAAACGCGGCCCCATTGCGCGGCCGGCTATTCGATCCGCCCTTCGTCGAACTCCATGAGGTCGGTCACGCTGATGATCTGCTCGGTGCGGTCGGGACAACCCATGTTGGTGAGCGCTTCCTTGAGAAACTCGCGGCCGGACGGGGTCATGCCCTTTTGCACGTACTCCCGGTTCCACTTGGCCGCGCGCACATCGGCGGGAAAGAGGGCCTTGAGCCGCGCGTCGATCTCCTCATCGGTCGCCGACTCGTGCACGATCTTTTCGACCGCCGCCGGATCCACGCCGAGGTGCAGACACAGAAAACGATCCATCCCGCGCTTGTAGTTCTTGGCGTAGCTCGCCGGCAGGGCGCCGTGTTGCTTCACATATTTGCACTTCGCGATGAAGCGCGGCAGGTGCAGCAACCCCGTGGCCGCGTGCGGCAGGTAGGCCGACGGCAGGCTGGTGAGCACGTCACCGGAGGAACCGGGAATGGGTTTGGAAGGCATGCGAGCGCCACCGAGGCGGCGCGTTCAAGGGATGATGTTCAATGGTTAGAGGGATCTGGCCGGACCGAACGGACCCCATAACTCATCACAAACAACCAATAACTGGGCGCGCCGCGCCCGCTCAGAAGAAGCGCACCGGCTTGGCCTGCTGGCGGGCGTGTTCCTCGTCGGAGCAACCGGCGTTGGTGGCGACATCGACCTTGGCGTCGTTGGCCTTGATCAGATCATTGGCCAGCATGTAGTTCTCCACTTCCTCGCCGGAAATGTCGGCCAGCATCACTCCGTCAATCTCGACGCAGGGCGACAGGGGCTGACCGGACTTGCGTACCATCTCCTCGTAGTTGGCGCGGTTGTTGATGATGTCGATGTCCTCGAAAGCGAGGCCATGCTTGCGCATGATGGCACGGACTCCGTTGGACCAACCACAGGACGGTTTGAGATAGGCTTTGATGTTCATGGTATTAAAGGCGTGGAAATTTAAGGACGGCACAACTTATGCGGCAGGGTTTCTTCTTCAACTTATTCTTTTCCTCACCATAAAGACTGATCCTCGTGTCGACCTCCTTTCCCGTTCTCTCCGCCCAACAGGCCTCGGATTTTGCCCGGCAAGGCCTGAACAACGTCTGTCGTGAGTATCCCCACCTGCTGACGCATGTGCTCAACTCCCCGGAGGATGCCCATGCCCCGCGCAAGCTACACCCGGCGTTTTTCGGCAGCTATGACTGGCATTCCAGCGTCCATCAGCACTGCATGCTCGCCCGGTTGGCGCGGCTCTTCCCCGACCTGCCGGAACGTCCCGAGATCGACCGCGTCCTGCGGGAACATCTTTCGGGTGAGAATATCCTCGTGGAGGCGGCCTATTTCGAAGCCCCCGGCCGGAATTTCTTTGAGCGCCCGTACGGCTGGGCGTGGTTGCTCAAGCTCGCCGAAGAACTCCTGCGCTACGACATCAACCTGGCCCGCAATCTGGATCCCTTGGTGGCCGTCGTCCGGACCGGGCTGCTCGCGTATCTGCCCGCGCTGACCCATCCGGTGCGGCATGGCGTGCACAACAACACGGCCTTTGCGGTCAAACTCACCCTCGACTACGCCCGGACCGCCGACGACCAGCAGTTGAAGCTCTTTTGTACCAGCCGCATGGCCTACTGGTTCGGCCACGACATCGACTATGGCGCCCGTTGGGAACCCTCGGGCGAGGACTTTCTCTCGCCGGCCCTCACCGAGGCCGAGGTCATGGCTGCGGTGTTGCCCGCGGACAATTTCAGCCGCTGGCTGAGCCGCTTCCTGCCGAATCTTCATACCGGAGAACCGCTCAAGCTCTTCACCCCGGTGCGGGTCAGCAATCCCTCGGACCCCAAGATCGCGCACCTGATCGGTTTGAACCTGAACCGCGCCTGGTGTTGGCGCCGGATCGGCCTCGGCCTGGCGGAATCGGATCCGCGGCAAAACCGGGCCCGCGAAGCCGCTGTCCGCCACCTGGAGGCCGCGCTGCCGATGATTGACGTGACCGATTTCAACCGCGCGCACTGGCTCGCCTCCTTCGCCGTGTATGCGTTGACGGAATCATAGCGTCGGCAACCGGCGCAAAGTCCCAGGACCACCGTCCCGACGCCAGACAAAGCCGGCCGGAACCGGCGAATTGTGAAACGCGTTTTTCCCAACGGGTCCTCCTGTTTGTGATTTGGCTTTTGGCGTTTGGGATTCTAGCTCCCCGCCATGTCCACCATTTTGCTGCTCTGCCTCTCCAACCTCTTCATGACCTTCGCCTGGTACGGTCACCTGAAGTATTTCCACGACAAGCCGCTCTGGGCCACTATTCTGCTCTCCTGGGGCATCGCCTTCTTCGAATACTGCCTGATGGTGCCGGCCAACCGGTATGGTTACGGCAAATTCACCGGCTACGAACTGAAGATCATCCAGGAGGTCATCACGCTCGCCGTGTTTGTGGGCTTCGCGTGGGTGGTGCTGGGCGAGAAACTCAAGTGGAACTACGCGGTCAGCCTCGTCTGCCTCGCGCTGGCGGTGTACTTCGCCTTCGGCTTCAACCGCCCGCCCGCGCCGACCGCCTGAGTTTAGGTGCTTTTTTCTCACTCCGTCCTTGCCCGTGCTGCGCCCCGGGTAAATGTCTCCTGACATACCGCTGTCATACCTCTGCGCTATGATGGAACTTCACCCAATATCCGTCACCCATGTCCAAAGCCGATAAATCCAAGTCCGACTCCCGCGTCGCCCCCTCCGAAAAATCCGCCAACCCCGCCCGCGAGAAAAACATCGAGCTGGCCGTCTCTTCGATCACGAAGCAGTTCGGCGAGGGCTCGATCATGCGCCTGGGCAGCAACGCCAAGATGAAGGTCGAGACCCTTTCGACCGGTTCCCTCGCCATCGATCTGGCGCTCGGCGTCGGCGGCCTGCCGCGCGGCCGCATCATCGAGATCTACGGACCGGAATCCTCCGGCAAGACGACCTTCTGCTTGAGCGCCATCGCCGAGGCCCAGCGCCAGGGCGGCCTCGCCGCTTTCATCGACGTCGAGCACGCGCTCGACCCGAAATACGCCCGTGTCGTGGGTGTCAGCCTCGATGACCTGCTCGTGTCGCAGCCCGACTCGGGCGAAGACGCGCTCAACATCATGGAGACGCTCATCCGCTCCAACTCGATCGACATCATCGTGCTCGATTCCGTCGCCGCCCTCATCACCAAGGCCGAACTCGACGGCCAGATGGGCGACATGACGATGGGCAGCCAGGCCCGCCTGATGAGCCAGGCCATGCGCCGCCTCACGTCCGTCGTCAGCAAGACAAACTGCGTGTGTATCTTCACCAACCAGATCCGTGAAAAGATCGGCGTGATGTTCGGCAGCCCCGAAACCACCTCCGGCGGCCGCGCGTTGAAATTCTTCTCGTCCATCCGCATCGACATCCGTCGCAAGGACCAGCTCAAGACCCCCGACGGCAAGGTCATCGGCAACCGCACCAAGATCAAGGTCGTGAAGAACAAGGTCGCACCGCCGTTCACCGAGGTCGAGTTCGACATCATGTACAACGAGGGCATCTCGACGAGCGGTTCGCTCATCGACCTCGGCCTCGATCACAAGGTCCTCGAGAAGAAGGGCGCGTGGATCGCGTTCAACGGCGAACTCGTCGGCCAGGGCCGCGAAGCCGCCAAGGAAGCGTTCCGCACGAATGCCGACCTCGCCGCAAAGGTGACCGCCGCCATCATGGATAAAGTGACGGTCAAGGGCGGCGACACCGTCACCGGCGAGAAGGAAGACTGAGTTCCTGCCGGACCCGCTGACTTTCAGCCCGCGCCTGCCCGGCGCGGGCTTTTTCGCAGGCTACGGAAACAACCACTCGTGATGCCACTGGCCGGCAATCCGCGTGAACCGCTGGCGATCGTGATGCCGGAAAGGCCGCTGGTGCCAGAACTCGATCGACGACGGCACGACGCGAAAACCGGACCAGAATTCCGGACGCGGCACCTTGCCCACCCCGAAACGCAGGGCGGCGGCCGTGACCGCCTGCTCCAGTTCGTAGCGGCCGTTCATCGGTTGTGACTGATGGGACGCCCAGGCCCCGAGCTGGCTCAGCCGCGGCCGCGATGCGAAATACGCATCGGCCTCCGCGTCGCTGACCGCCTCGACCGCTCCCGCGATCCGCACTTGTCGCTCCAGCACGGGCCAGTGCAGGCACAGCTCCGCGCGGGGATTCACGCGGAGATCCCCGGACTTGGGGCTCGTGAGATTCGTGTAGAAAACAAAGCCGCGCTCATCCGCCTGCTTGAGCAGAACCATGCGGACCGCCGGCCGACCCGTCTCATCCGCCGTCGCCAACGCCATGGCGGTCGCATCGCTGGTTTCGCGATCACGCGCCTCGGCGAACCATTCCTGAAACATGCGCAACGGATCGTGGACGGTCATGACGGCAGTCTGGCAGAGAGCCGGCGCCCAATCTGCGCCCGGCTTGGTGAAGCATGCGCATGGGTTGCGCGCGGCGCTCCGGATTTTTTGCGCTTTCGCCGAACGAGACTATACAGCGGACATGCCGCAACTGCTCGCCGAACAGTTCATCCCCGCCGATCCCGCCAAAGTCTGGGCTTATTTCGCGACGCCCCAAAACCTCGACGCCCTGACCCCGCCCGACCTGAAGTTCAAGATTCTCGGCCCTCCACCTGCGCCCATGTACGCCGGCCAGCTGATCGCCTACCGGATTTCTCCCCTGCCCGGCATCTGGATGCGGTGGTTGACGGAAATCCGCCACGTGCAGACCGGCACCTACTTCGTGGATGAGCAACGGCTCGGTCCCTACCGGCTGTGGTATCATGAGCATCATTTCGTCGCCACCGCCGGCGGGGTGCAGATGACCGATCGCGTCACCTATGAAGTGGGCTGGGGACCCTTCGGGTGGTTGGCAGAGAAACTTTGGGTGCGCCGGCAGCTGGAGAGGATTTTTGCCTACCGGCGCGAGCAGGTCGCGGCGATCTTCCCGGGCGCGTGAAACCATCGCGTGACTTGCCTATTTTGAACCGGGCCCGATCCTGTCGCGACAGATTCCCCATGATCATCCGTCGACTCCCTTGTTTCCTTTGTGCGTTCGTTTGCTTTTGTCTGGGACTCGGACCGCTGATCGCTGCCAACAAGAATTCGACTCCGGTGGACGAAGCCCCGCAGCTGATCTCCACCACGGGTGGCCGTCCCTCCTGGCAGAACACCAAGGAACTCAAGGCCGCCGCCGCGAAGGGCGACCCGCAAGCCTGCTTCGAGCTGGGCACCCGGATGCTGGACGGTGACAACGAAGTCCGCGCCGATCTCACCCAGGCCCGCCTCCTGCTGGAGAAGGCGGCCGCGGGCGGAGTGGCGGACGCCTCGTTCCGTCTCGGTAAGATTTATCACGATGCGCGTGGTGTTTCCCGCGACTACGCCAAGGCTCTGGACTATTACACCGTTGCCGCCCGCCGCGGCGTGCCCGAGGCGCAGCACAACATCGGCGCCATGCTCGTCAGCGCCCGCGGCGTGAAACGCAATTACGTCGAAGGACTCGCGTGGCTCCTCGTCGCTGAAAAATCCGGCGCCGCTTCCGACGCGGTGGTCCGGGTGCGTGACCGGCTGGCCCGGCGACCGCAGGACATCGCGGCGGCCGAGGCCCGTGCGCAGGAACTGCTCGCGGATCTGCCCCATGCCACCGTCGTGACAGGTCGTTCGCTCATTCCGGTGGTGGGACCGCCGAAAATCGCCGAGCCGGCCGCTCCGGTGATCGCACAGCCTCTCGTGCAGCCCACGGTGCCGGCCCCGATGGTCAACCCGATCGGACCGCTCCAAATGCCGGGCCCGATCAGTCCGCCGCCTGCTCTGCCGCCCACGCCGCCGACGCTGAAGTCGCCGCCGTAATTTTCCCTTTTGCTTTCAGCCGGGCGTTCGCTTGGGTCAGGCGAATGTCATTCGTCCCGGACACCATCGCCGCTCTCGCCACGCCGGCCGGCACCTCGGCGATCGCGGTGGTTCGCGCCAGCGGTCCGCAGGTACCCGACTTGGTTCGGGCGATCTTCCAAGAGGAGCCAATCCCCCGCCAGGCCCGACATGCCGACTACAAGGACAGGCGCAACGAGCTCGTGGACGACGTGCTGTACACCTGTTTTGTCGCGCCCCAGTCGTTCACCGGCGAGGACACACTGGAGATTTCGTGCCACGGCAACCCGTTCATCGCCCAAAAGATTCTGGAAGACCTGCTCGCCCGGGGCTGCCGGCCGGCGGAAGCCGGCGAATTCAGCAAGCGGGCCTTCCTGAACGGACGGATGGACCTCAGTCAGGCCGAGGCGGTGATGGACCTGATTCATGCGCGCAGCGACCGGGCACTCGCCGTGGCCAACCAGCAGCTGCGCGGCGCGTTGGGCCGGCAGATGGAATCGCTTATTGCGCAGTTGATCAACATTTTGGCCATGGTGGAGGCCTACATCGATTTTCCCGAGGAGGATCTACCGGCCGAGGATCGGGATCTCGTGCTTCGCCAGATCGAGATGCTCCAAGGCGACACCAAGCGCCTCCTGGCAACCAGTCACTACGGCGCGATCCTGCGGGAAGGCATCAAGACCGTCATCATTGGCGAGCCCAACGCGGGCAAGAGCAGTCTGTTGAATTTCCTCGTGGGCAAGGACCGGGCCTTGGTCAGTGCGGAGCCGGGCACCACCCGTGATTACCTCGAAGAACTCATCCTCATCGGGCCCCATGCCTTGCGCCTGATCGACACGGCCGGACTCAACCCCACGCCCACAACCATCGAAGAGCGTGGCATCGCCAAAACAATCGAACAGGCGGCCGAAGCGGACCTGTTTCTCTGGGTAATCGATGCCACCCGCCCCCTGCCCCGGCTGCCGGCCAGTGCCGCGAACCGGCTCAACCGCGACAATACGATCGCCGTCTTCAACAAAGCCGACCTCTTGAATGGATCCAGCGAACTGGCGCCGCCCCCCTTCCCCGTCGTGACGGTATCGGCGCTGACCGGCCTGGGGATCGACACCCTGAAGGAGGCCATCATCGCCCATGCCGCGACGCTCCAAACGACCGTCGGCAGCGACGTCATCGCCATCAATGCGCGCCATGCTCACGCCCTGGATGAAGCCAAAACCTGCCTGATTTCCGCCGCTCAAAAGCTAATCGAGGGCGTTTCTACCGAACTGGCCGCCAGTGACTTGCGAGGCGCCTTGCATGCGTTTGGGGAGATTTCAGGCAAGGTTGATAACGAGAATATTCTCGATAAGCTGTTCCAGTCCTTCTGTATAGGAAAGTAATACGACATCGAAATATCTACTTTCGCGCTACCTCCTTATCGTGATTTTTAACCAGAAACCTTTCGATGTGATCGTTTGCGGCGCCGGCCATGCCGGCGTGGAGGCCTGTCTGGCCGCTTCGCGCATGGGGGCCTCTACCCTGCTCCTGACCGGCAATATTGATACGATCGCCCAGATGAGCTGCAACCCAGCGATTGGCGGCCAGGCAAAAGGACAGATCGTTCGTGAGATCGATGCCCTGGGCGGCGAAATGGCCATCAACACCGACGTGACCGGGATACAGTTTCGCCTGCTCAACGAATCCAAGGGCCCGGCTGTCCAGTCACCACGGGCCCAATGCGACAAGAAAGCCTATCAGTTCCGCCTGAAACACACGCTGGAGCTTCAGCCGAATCTGCAGGTATTCCAGGCGACGGTAACCGGTTTGATCTTCAAAGACGGCAAGGTCGTCGGCTGCCGGACCAATCTGGATATCGAGTTCATGGCCCAGACCGTGATCATCACGACCGGAACCTTCCTCCGCGGACTGATGCACGTGGGTCAAAACAAGAACGAAGGCGGACGCTTGGGGGATTTCAGTGCGAAAACGCTTTCGGGCAGCTTGCTGGAGGCCGGCATCGAACTTCAGCGCCTCAAGACCGGGACCCCGCCGCGGATTCTGGGACGGAGCATTAACTTCGCGGGACTGCAGGAACAGAAGGGCGATGCTCAACCCACCTTGTTTGCCTTTCACGACACCCGGGATCCGGAGGACTTGTTCCACGTGGAACAAACCGGCGAGCGCCGGCTCGGGTGGGCCCCTGGCAGTGAACAGGTGTCCTGCTGGATGACCTACACGACACCTCAGTCCGAGAAGATCGTCCGGGACAACCTTCACAAGTCGGCGATGTACTCCGGCGAGATCGCCGGGATCGGCCCCCGCTACTGCCCGAGCATTGAGGACAAGTTCGTGCGTTTCGCGGACAAGCTTCGTCACCTGCTCTTCTTGGAGCCCGAGGGCCGCCATACCGACGAATACTATATCAACGGTCTGTCGACGAGTCTGCCCTTTGATGTGCAACTCGATTTGGTCCACAGCATCCCCGGACTCGAGCACGCGCAACTGCTCCGTCCGGCCTACGCGGTGGAATACGATTTCGCGCCGCCCACCCAGATGTTTCCTTCCTTGGAGTCACGGAAGATGGAAAATCTCTTTCTGGCCGGACAGATCAATGGCACCTCCGGTTACGAAGAAGCCGCCGCCCAAGGGCTGGTCGCCGGCGTGAATGCCGTGCGCAAGGGAAGGGGACAAAGCCCGCTGATTATCCAGCGCCACGAGGGCTACATCGGCGTCCTGATCGACGACCTTGTCACCAAGGGAACCACCGAGCCGTATCGGATGTTTACCAGCCGCGCCGAGCATCGCCTGCTGTTCAATCACGGGAGCGCCGAGGTCAGACTTTTTCAGCACGCAAAAGACTGCAATCTACTGTCTGCCAATCGCTTAAATAGAATTGAGGCGAAGATTTCCGCCATTCAGAATGGGCAAAAATTCTTGGAAAACACCAAGACCCAAGGCGGATCCTGGGCCGACCATATCCGCCGCAACCAGGGCGAGCTCTCCACCCTGCCTGCGGAGTTCATGGCTCTCCCGAAAGAGGTCCGGGATGAAACCCTATACCGGGTGCGATACCGGGGTTATCTGGAAAGAGAAGAGCGCCAGATCGAGAAGCTGAAAAACGTCGAACGCATCCGGATCCCCGATTCGCTGGACTACCTCAAGATTCCCGGCCTGCGCCGGGAAAGCGCCCTCAAGCTTCAGCAATGGCGTCCGCAAAATCTCGGTCAGGCCGCCCGCATCAGCGGCGTCAATCCCGCCGATATCAGCATCCTCATGGTGCTCATCGCCGCGGAAAAGCACGCCAAGCCCTGAGAGCGGCCGTCACCTTTCCGGTGATATTGGTGTGACATTCAGGTGACGCCGCGTAATTCACTGGAAAGCGTTCTTGGAGATCGAATATTCCCTAGTCGCATGGATAAGAAAAAGATCCTCGTGGTGGACGACGAACCCGATGTCACGGACCTCGTGGCCTATCACCTCAAAGCCAAATCGTTCCACGTGGAAACCTTGAACGACGCTACCGCCAGCATTTCCAAGGCGCGCGGGATGCAACCGGACCTTATTATATTAGACATAATGATGCCGCACCTCAGCGGCATCCAGGTGTGTCGCATCCTGCGGGCCGACCCGAAGCTGGCCCGGGTGCCGATCGTGTTTCTCACCGCCAAAACCGAAACCCACGACCGCATCGAGGGCTTGGAGTCCGGGGCCGACGACTACCTCAGCAAACCCTTCAGCCCCAAGGAACTCGTTCTCCGCGTGGAATCCATTCTCCGGCGCGTGGCCGCTCCCAAGGAGCCCGTCTCCGCCAAGCTCCGGGTGGGGGACATCCAGCTCGACAGCGATACCCACCGCGCCTCGATCAAGGGCGAGTTGCTCGACCTCACCGCTACCGAATTCAAGCTCCTGCGCATCATGATGGAGCGCCAAGGTCGCGTCCAAACCCGGGAACACCTTCTGCTCAACGTGTGGAACTACTCCACCGAGATCGAAACCCGCACCGTCGACACCCACGTGCGCCGACTCCGCGAAAAACTGGGCCCGGAGGCGGGTTGGATCGAAACTATCCGCGGGGTTGGCTACCGGATTGCTGAAAAGAAGCTCAGCCCATGATGACCTTCGCCCTCCTCGCGCTCTCGGTGGCCCTGCTGTTTGCCCTGCGCGCGTTGTGGAAACAGAATCGCGCGCTGTCCGAGCTCGGGGATGCGGTGAAACGCGGACAACAACTCCTGCATGAGGACAGTCCCGCGAATTACCTCCCCGCCTGGCACGCCCTGACCGAGGATGTGAACCGGCTCATCAAGTCGAACGAATCCCTGCAGCAACAGCGCTCCGATCAGCTGACCCAGCTCGAGGCCACGCTGGGCAACCTGCGGGAGGCGGTGCTCATCGTCGATGAGAGCAATTACATCCACATGGCCAACCGGGCGCTGCGGGAAATTTTTTCCTGCGCCCAGGATCTGTTGAATCTCCGGCTCGAACTGATCGTGCGCAGCGCACCGTTTCTCGAATACGTGCGCGCCATCCGTCAGGGCGACGAATTGCCCCGCCAGGAATTCGAGATCCGCGATGGCGAGAACACCTTGTGGATTGAAGTCTCCGGCGCCCCCATCCCCGCTCCCGATGGCAAGGCCTCCTGGGCCCTCTTTGTCATCCACGACATGACCAGCCAGCGGAAGCTCGAGAGGATGCGCCGTGATTTCGTGGCAAACGCCTCCCACGAGCTGCGCACGCCGCTCAGCATCATCAGTGGCTATGTCGAGACCTTGGTCGACGGACACGATACCATGGAGCCAAGCGACCGCGATCGCTTCCTGAAAACCATCCAGCGACACAGCGAGCGCCTGAAGGCCATCATCAACGACCTGCTCCTGCTGTCCCGGCTCGAGTCCTCCACACCCGGTTTCAAGCCGGAAAGCCTCAGCCTCGCAGCGTTCTTCACCGACCTCGCGGCTGATTTCGGGAAACGGCCGCAGGCCGCCCAGCACCAGATCGCCGTGGTGACGCCGGACGATCTCGGCACCATCGAGGCGGACTCCGAGAAGATCACCCAAATCTTTGGAAATCTGCTGGAGAACGCCCTGAAATACACGCCCAAGGGATCGCTCGTCGAAATCGGGGCGACGCCCGTCGGCGACAACGAGGTGCAGTGCTTCGTGCGCGACAATGGCCCGGGTATCCCGCCGTCGGACCTCGCCCACGTCTTCGAGCGATTCTACCGGGTGGAGAAAGGCCGCTCACGCGAGACCGGCGGCACGGGCCTCGGGTTGAGCATCGTCAAACACATCACCCAGCTGCACGGGGGGCGCGCCTGGGCGGAGAACCGCGAGAGCGGAGGCCTGGTCATTTACGTCTCCCTGCCTCGCACCCGCAAGGCGTGACGACCCCGGTCGTCCCGTGATTTGGCACTTGGCGTTTGGGCCATTTCTCCGCCTATAAAGCCGCGTGGGCTTCAAACCGGAATTCATCGCACATGTGACGCAACGCCGCTCGGCGCTGCGCGAAGAACTGGCGGCGCTGTTGCCCGCCAAGGCCGGACTCGTCCTCGAAGTGGGGTGCGGACACGGTCACTTCCTCGCCCGCTACGCGGCGGAAAACCCCCGGCGTCTGTGTCTGGGCGTGGACATAATCAACGAACGCATCGCCCGCGCCCGTCGCAAGGCGACCCGCGCCCGCCTGGACAACTGTCACTTCATCCGGGCCGAGGCCCGCGAGTGCATCGAGTCGTTCGCCCCCGGGATCACATTTGAAGAAGTCTGGGTGTTGTTTCCCGACCCGTGGCCCAAGAAGCGTCATCACAAACACCGCCTGCTGCAGCCGGCATTTTTCGAAATGCTGGCCCAAAGGGCAGGGGAGGGCGCCCGCCTGTATTTCCGCACGGATCACGGCGAATATTTCGCACAGGTGGCCGCTTTCCTGCCCAAGCTGAAGACTTGGCAACCCGATCCGGTCGCGGCCTGGGCGATGGAACACGAAACCGTGTTTCAGGCCCGCGCGCCGAGCTACCAGTCCCTCGTGGCCGTCAGGACATCACATCCAGCCACACAAACAGAAACACCTGCACCAGAGCAGCAAGAACCAGCAGTCCCCACGTCACCTGCGTGAAGATATTGCGCGCCAGCTTGCGCTCGCCGTTGGCGTAACGCGGCTGTGGCGTACGCTGCAGGAGGGTCGGGGTGCTGGGTTCCATGTTTTACAACTGAGGGATCAGCGAACCACAGGCAAGCGCAGGCTGACCCCTCATTAGCGGGCCAAAATCGAATTCCCCTCGTTCCTAATTAACCCCACGGCCCGGAGATTTCTAATTTCCAAGGTTGACGCATCGCTGAGCGAAAACCTACCTAATCAACCTTTAACTCCCGACATACCCTCTGCCGGAACCATGCTACGCTTCAAAAAATTCCACGTTCTCGTTTCCCTGCTTGGTTTTGCCACCATGGCGCATGCCAGTGAGGGTGAAGGCGTGGCGCCGGCGGCGGCCCGTTTGATCGAGTTTGGCAACGGTTGGGCGATCACCAACAGCATGGCCACCGGTTGGGCCGTGTCGGCCTTCATCATCGGCCTGATCCTTTACGCTGTCCGCAACCCCAAGCTGCTTCCCTCCAAGAGCCAGGCCGTTTTTGAATCCGTGCTCGAGGCCTTGCGCGACCTGTTCGAACCCATCGTCGGCAAGAAGGCCTTTCCGGCCGCGTTTCCACTGCTGGTCACGTTTTTCGTTTTTATTCTCATCCAGAACTGGATGGGCCTGCTGCCCGGCGTTGGCACCATCGGCAATGGTCATGATGTGGATGGCCACTTCCACCTGACGCATCCGTTTATCCGTCCCTTCACCGCCGACTTCAACGGCACCATCGCGCTGGCCCTCATTTCATTCGGTGCTTGGCTGATCATTGTCTTCAAGTTCGCCGGTCCGAAACTCATCCTCTGGGATCTCTTCGGCAACAAGGCCGACAAAGCCGAGACCCCGGGCTGGCTCTACCCGATACTCTCGCTGGTATTCCTGATCGTCGGCTTCATCGAGGTGTTCTCGATCATCATCCGCCCGTTCACCCTTTCCGTCCGTCTTTTCGGCAACGTGTTCGGCGGTGAAAACCTCCTCCACGGCACCGGCTTTTTCTTTGTCTTCTATTTCATGGAGCTGCTCGTCGGCCTCATCCAGGCCATCGTCTTCACGCTCCTCACCTCCGTCTACATCGGGCTCATCTGCAACCATGGCGATGACCACGACCACGCGGAGGGGCACGCCGCCGAGGCGCACCACTGAGAATTTACCGTCGGGAGCGTGCCTCGCGTGCGCACGGCGGCAACCGCAACCACAAATCCATCCACCACATGTCCCACCTCATCCTCGCTGAAATCACTGGCAACATCGCCAGCGCCTTCGGTCTCCTCGGCGCCGCCCTCGGCGTCGGTCTCATCGGCCAGAAAGCCGCCGAAGCCGTCGGTCGCAACCCCGGCGCTTCCGGCAAGATCCTCGTCCAGGCCATCATCGGTATGGCGCTCGCCGAAGGTCTCGGCATTCTCGCCCTCTTCCTCGCGAAGTAATCATCCTGTTTAACCGGCGGCGCGCCGGCTTCACCGCCCGCGCCGCCAACCTCTTTCCGCCATGCTGAACCTCCTGCTCGCCACGGTCGAATCCACCGCCCACACCGCTGAAGCCGCCGGCCCCATCGAGGGCCTGAAGCAGACCTTCATGCACTTCGGCGTCGAGCCGAAGTACCTCGTGATGCAGGTGATCAGCTTCCTGATCCTCTTCGGCGTCCTCTACAAATTCGGCATCAAGCCCACCATCGCCACGATGGAGGAGCGCAACCAGAAGATCGCCGACGGCCTCAAGCACGCCGAGGAGACCCAGGCCCGTCTCGCCGCCGCCCAGACCGAAAGCGCCGCGATCATCAAGGCCGCCCAGCTCGAGGCGCAGAAGGCCATCGACGAGGCCCGCAAGACCGCCAAGGATTTCGCCGACAAGCAGCAGGCCGAGGCCGTCCAGCGCTCCGCCGACCTCCTCACCAAGGCCCAGCAGTCCATCGAGCTCGAGCACAAGAAAATGCTCGACCAGGCCCGCGGCGAAATCGCCCGCCTCGTCGTCAAGACGACCGAGCAGGTCCTCGCCAAGAAACTTTCCGACGCCGATCGCGCCGCCTACAACGAGGCCGCGACCAAGGAACTCTCCGTCCTCTAAGCTGCGCACTGCTGACCGCCAACTGCTCACTCTCTCATGGCCGCTGACAAACAAACCAAGCTCCTCGCCAAACAGCTCTTCAAGCTGAGTGTCGTCGACGGCGTCGTCTCGCCCGAGCAGGTCGCCGGCGTCCTGGGCTGGGTCGAGCAGCGCTCGCCCCGCCGGCCGGTCGCCCTCCTCAAGGCCTATCACCACCGCATCGCCATCGAGCTCGCGAAATCGCGCGCCGAGGTCGAACACGCCGGACCGGTGACCGACGCCGCCCTGAAACTGATCGAGGGCGCCATGTCCCAGCGCTACAAGCGCGTCGTCACCGCCTCGGCCAAACCCAACCCCAGCCTCCTCGCCGGCCTCCGGGTCCGCGTCGGCTCCGATGTGTACGAAACCTCCGTCGCCGGCCAGCTCGCCAAACTTTCCGTCTAACCCCGTCACCACCTCCGTCACCTTTCCCTCCGCGCCATGAGCAACGTCATCGAACAAATCGAACAACAGATCGCCAAGCTTTCCACCAAGGCGATCCGCAAGAACACCGGTGTCATCCGCACCATCGCCGACGGCGTCGCCAAGATCGAAGGCCTCTCCGACGTCATGTACAACGAGATGGTCCAGTTCCCGGGCGGGGTCATCGGCATCGCGCTCAACCTCGAGGAAGACGAGGTCGGTTGCGTCATTCTCGGCGACGTCTCCGGCCTGAAGCAGGGCGACGAGGTCGCCACCACCGGCAAGCTCCTCTCCATCCCGGTCGGCAAGGCCCTCCTCGGCCGCGTGGTCGACGCCCTCGGCCGTCCCGTCGACGGCAAGGGCCCGATCGACTCCAAGGAAACCTACCCGGTCGAAAAGATCGCCCCCGGCATCATCGTTCGTAAATCCGTTTCCCAGCCCCTCTTCACCGGCATCATGGCCATCGACTCCATGATCCCGATCGGTCGCGGCCAGCGCGAACTCATCATCGGTGACCGCGGCACCGGCAAGACCACCATCTGCGTCGACACCATCATCAACCAGGCGCGCATCAACAAGGTCGGGCTCGCCTCGGGCGACAAGAACTTCCGCCCGGTCTACTCCATCTACGTCGCCGTCGGCCAGAAGCAGTCCAACGTCGTCCGCACCATCGCCGCCCTCGAGGCCGCCGATGCCCTGCAGTACACGATCATCGTCGCCGCGCCCGCCGCCGACAACCCCGCCAACCAATACCTCGCCCCGTTCTCCGGCGCGGCCCTCGGCGAGTGGTTCATGGAAAACGGCATGGATGCCCTCATCGTCTATGACGATCTCTCCAAGCACGCCGTGGCCTACCGCCAGATCTCGCTCATCCTGAAGCGCCCCTCCGGCCGCGAAGCGTATCCGGGCGACGTGTTCTACCTCCACTCCCGCCTGCTCGAGCGCGCCGCCCGCCTCGACGGCAAGGGCTCGCTCACCGCCCTCCCCGTCATCGAGACGCAGGCCGGCGACGTGTCCGCCTACATTCCGACCAACGTGATCTCCATCACCGACGGTCAGATCTTCCTCGAGACCGATCTCTTCAACCAGGGCATCCGCCCCGCCGTGTCGGTCGGTCTCTCCGTCTCGCGCGTCGGTTCGTCCGCCCAGATCAAGGTCACCAAGCAGGTCGGCGGCAAACTCAAGGGCGAGCTCGCCCAGTTCCGCGAACTCGCCGCCTTCGCCCAGTTCGGTTCCGACCTCGACGCGAAGACCAAGGCCACGCTCGACCGCGGTTCCCGCATCGTCGAGCTCTTCAAGCAGCCCCAGCTCAACCCGATCGCCATCGAGGTGCAGGCCGCCGTCCTCTACATCCTCCAGAAAAACTACTTCGACGCCATCGAGGTGAAGCACATCGTCTCTGCCGCGAACTCCTTCAAGGACTTCCTCACGAGCCGCAAGACCGACCTCCTCACCAAGATCCGCAACGAGGCCAAGCTCACCGACGAGATCGAGGCCGGCCTCAAGGCCGCCGCCGACGAGTGGAAAAGCACCTTCGTCGCCAAATAATTAATGAATGATGATTCATGATTGATGATTTCAGTCACCGCGCTCCGCCGCCCAATCATTGATCATAAATCGTAAATCATAAATAACCCATGGCTTCCCTCCGCGACATCCGCCGACGCATCAAGTCGGTCAAGAACACCCGCCAGATCACCAAGGCGATGGAGCTCGTGGCCGCGTCGAAGATGAAGAAGGCGCAACAGGCCGCGCTCGCCGGCCGCGCCTACGCCGCCCTCATGGCCGAAATGCTCGCCGCCGTCGCCGGCCGCGTGGAGGAAAGCCAGCATCCGTTCCTCGCCCGCCGCGAGGTCAAGGTGCGGGGCATCATTCTGGTCACGTCCGACAAGGGTCTCTGCGGTCCGCTCAACGCGAACCTCTTCAAGCTCGTCACCGAGATCAAGACCCCCGCCAAGTATGCCGTCATCGGCCGCAAGGGCGCCCAGTTCATCGCCCGCACGAAGCGCAACCTGCTCGCGGATTTCTCCGTGAACGACCGCGTGCCGTTCGCCGACGTCAAGGTCGTCGCCGAATTCATGGTGAAGCAATACCTCGAGGGCACCGTCGACACCGTCGAGCTGATCTATCCCCATTTCCGCAACACGCTCATCCAGACGCCGACCAACCTGCCGCTGCTGCCGCTGGAGAGCCTGTCCGCCGTGGTGGCCGACCTGCACAAGGACGCCGGCCAGACCGTCAAGAGTGACGACCGCGAGATCCTCTTCGAGCCCGACGCCCATACCGTCCTCGAGGCCCTGCTCCCGCTCTATCTCAACCGCGAGGTTTACCAGCACATCCTCGACGCCAAGGCCTCCGAGCACAGCTCGCGCATGGTGGCCATGAAGACCGCCAAAGACAACGCCACGAAGCTGATCGGCGACCTCACTCTCGAATACAACAAGGCCCGTCAGGCCGGCATTACCCAGGAAATCCTCGAAATCGCCGCCGCGTCCTTCTCCTCCAACTAATCCCTTCCAACCTACTTGGAGAAGCCTGCTTGCAGGCGACTTCTTCCACCACCGCCCCATTCGTCATGAGCAACCAAGGCAAAATCGTCCAGGTCATCGGCGCCGTCGTCGACGTGCAGTTCGCTGACAAATCCGTCCCGCCCATCTATCAGGCGCTCACCGTCGACTACAGCGTCGCCGGCAAGAAGGAGTCCCTGACCCTCGAGGTGCAGCAGCATCTGGGCGAAGGCCTCGTGCGCGCGATCGCTATGTCCTCCACCGAGGGCCTCGTGCGCGGTCACCCCGTGACCGATACGGGCGCCCCGATCACCGTTCCCGTCGGCGAAGGCATCCTCGGCCGCATCTTCGACGTCACCGGCACGCCGGTGGACGGTCGCGGCCCGGTGGCCCACACCAAGCGCTACCCGATTCACCGTCCCGCCCCCACGCTGGCCGAGCAGGACACCAAGGCCGAGATCCTTGAGACCGGCATCAAGGTCATCGACCTGATCTGCCCGTTCATCAAGGGCGGCAAGGCCGGTGCCTTCGGTGGCGCGGGCGTCGGCAAGACCGTCGTCATTCTCGAACTCATCAACAACATCGCCAAGGCCCACGGCGGCTACTCGGTGTTCGCGGGCGTCGGCGAGCGTTCCCGCGAAGGTAACGATCTCTATCACGAAATGTCCGACGCCGGCGTCATCGACCAGAAGGACCTCAGCAAGTCCAAGGTCGCTCTGGTGTACGGCCAAATGAACGAGCCCCCGGGTGCCCGTATGCGCGTCGCCCTCTCGGCCCTCGCGATGACCGAGTACTTCCGCGACGAGAAGAACCAGGACGTGCTGCTCTTCATCGACAACATTTTCCGTTTCTCCCAGGCCGGTTCCGAAGTGTCCGCCCTCCTCGGCCGCTCGCCCTCCGCGGTGGGTTACCAGCCGACGCTCTCCAACGAGATGGGCCTCCTCCAGGAGCGCATCACCTCGACGAAGAAGGGTTCCATCACCTCCGTGCAGGCCGTGTACGTGCCCGCCGACGATCTCACCGATCCGGCGCCGGCCAACACCTTCGCGCACTTGGACTCCACCATCGTGTTGGAGCGTTCCATCGCCGAGCTCGGCATCTATCCCGCCGTCGACCCGCTCGCTTCCGTGTCCAAGGCCCTCCAGCCCGACATCGTCGGCGAGGAACACTACAAGGTCGCCCGCGAAGTGCAGC
>JBDKHE010000064.1:0-3499 GCA_039797805.1 Verrucomicrobiota bacterium | reverse complement strand
ACAGCCGCTCTTCGGCTTCGGTCTGATGCGTGCGCAGCTCCCTGGCGTGGCCGCGCAGTTCTGCTTCGCGCTCGCTGGTGGAAGGGTCCGGGTTCATGGGGCAGAAGGCTGCCGGCTTTCGATCCGCCCCGCGCGGCATTCTGCCCGCCCTCCCCCTCACCCCGGCCCTCTCCCGCGAGGGGAGTGGGAGCAAAACGTCGACACCCGGGCGCACCTTGCTCCCCTCGCCAACGTGGGAGCATGCTCCGTTTTGCTCCCCTCGCCTGACGGGCTGGCGGAGCGGATCTTGCTCAGACGTTGAACCGCAATTGATCGATGAAAGCCTTTCCAATACGAGGCATGTGATTTTCTGTATTCATTTCATACCCGGTTTTGAAAATCCGTCATACCGCAGCCAGTCGCTCCACTGTATCGGGGAACTTTTCGACCAGGCGAATGAGCAAAGCGGCTTGTGCATTCGGCTTGGCACGCCCCTGCTCCCAGTTTTCCAGGGTGCGAGGATTGGTTCTCAGGTAACGGGCAAATACCGGGCGCGACAGGTGCAGGCGCTCACGCAGGGCCAGTACCTCGCTGGCGGTGACGTCCGGCGCCGGGTGGAGTTCCACCTCGTGCGTGCGTAGCGTCTGTTTACCGGCATGCACGCTCGACAGGGCATCAAAACCCTCTGCAATCTCTGCAAACAGATTTCGCTTTTTCATCGCCTTGCCTCCAGTTCCGCTTTCAACATGCCCTTGAGTGCCTTCTTTTCGTCCGCGCTCAAATCGGCCATTTCATCCTTGTGGTACAGGGTAAACAGCCAAAATTGCGGGCCGCCATTCCACCAGTAGTAAATCACCCGCAACCCGCCGCGCTTGCCCTTGCCCCGGCGTGGGTCGCCGTACCGGAGCTTGCGCAGGCCACCCGTTCCCTCAATGACATCCCCGGCCTCCGGGTTCTTCATCATGGTTTCTTGTAGGCCACGGAAGTCCGCGTCGTCCAGATAGCCAGCCCGGTAGCGGGCAAAGGCTGGCAGTTCGACAAAGACGGCTTTCATCTAGAAAATTATACGCAAGTTGCGGATACATTCAAGAATGCTTGTGGCACGGGAGCGGCAGGCGTGGAGCCCCCCAAGCGTGTGGATGGCAGGATGCTCAACCGATATGCAGAAAGCCTGAAACCGTGGAAGATTTTGCTCCCTCTCCCCTCGCGGGAGAGGGCCGGGGTGAGGGGGAAGAGATGGCACGCTGCGACAAACTACGGCTGTTCAAGCCGTTGTTTCGTATGTAATTCAGAGGTCGCAGCCACCCCGGGCACCCTCACCCCCAGCCCCTCTCCCGCGTACGCGGGCGAGGGGAGCAAGGCGTCGACGCACGGGGCGTTTTGATGCTCAGACGTTGAACAGGAAGTTCAACACGTCGCCGTCCTTGACCACGTAGTCCTTGCCTTCGGCGCGCATCTTGCCGGCTTCCTTGGCGCCGGCTTCGCCCTTGCAGGCGATGAAGTCGTCGTAGGCGATGGTCTGGGCGCGGATGAAGCCGCGTTCGAAGTCGGTGTGGATGACGCCGGCGGCTTGCGGGGCGGTGTCGCCGGCGTGGATGGTCCAGGCGCGCACTTCCTTGACGCCGGCGGTGAAGTAGGTCTGCAGGCCGAGCAGCTTGTAACCGGCGCGGATCAGGCGGTCGAGGCCGGGTTCGTGCAGGCCCATCGATTCGAGGAATTCGAGCTTGTCGGCGTCGTCGAGGTCGGCGATTTCGGCTTCGATCGCGGCACAGAGGGCGACGACCTGGGCGCCTTCCTGCGCGGCGTGGGCACACACTGCGTCGAGCAGCGGGTTGTTTTCGAAGCCGTCCTCGGCGACGTTGGCGGCGTACAGCACCGGCTTGGCGGTGATCAGGCAGAAGGGCTTCAGCGTGAGCCACTCTTCCTTGCTCAGATCGAGCGCGCGCACCGGCTTGGCCTGGTCGAGCTGGGCCAGGCATTTTTCCAGCACTGCGACCAGCACCTTGGCGTCCTTGTCGCCGGCGGCGGCGGGGCGCTTGTAGCGGTTCAGGGCCTTGTCCACGGTGGCCATGTCGGCGAGCGCGAGTTCGGTGTCGATGACCTCGATGTCGCGCACCGGGTCGACGCTGCCGGAGACGTGGATCACGTTGTCGTCGTTGAAGCAGCGCACCACATGCACGATGGCGTCGGTTTCACGGATGTTGGCCAGGAACTGGTTGCCCAGGCCCTCCCCCTTGGACGCCCCGGCGACGAGGCCGGCGATGTCGACGAATTCGACGATCGCGGGCTGCACCCGTTGCGGCTTGACGATCGCGGACAGCGCGGCGAGGCGCGGGTCCGGCACCTCGACGATGCCCACGTTGGGCTCGATCGTGCAGAAGGGGTAGTTTTCGGCCTGGATGCCGGCCTTGGTGAGGGCGTTGAACAGGGTCGACTTGCCGACATTGGGCAGGCCGACGATTCCGCATTTCAGGCTCATGGCGTGGGTTCGTCCTTGGAGTTGACGCTTTGGACAGCCGGGACGCTGTTGACTGCAGGGCTGCCGGGCTGTTGCGGGGATTTGGGCGGCTTGGGCGGTTTGGGCGGGGCCGGACGCGCATTGAGGCGCTGCGTGGCGGCATTCCAGTCGCCGCGGGCAAGTTGCGGCCAGGCGGCGAGTGCGCGCTCGAGCGCTTCGTCGATCAGGGCCTGTTCTTCGCGGCGGGCCGGCTTCAGCACGTAGTTCACGACCTCGTTGCGGTCGCCGGGGTGGCCGATGCCGATGCGCAGGCGCCAGTAATCGTTGCTGCCCAGATGCGCGGAGGTGTCCTTCAGGCCGTTGTGACCGCCGAGGCCGCCGCCGAACTTCAGCCGCAGCTGACCGGGGGGGATGTCGAGCTCGTCATGCACGACCAGGATCTCGGCCGGCGGAATGCGGTAGAAGCGCGCCAGCGCGCCGACGGCCTGGCCGGAGCGGTTCATGAAGGTCTGCGGCTGCAGCAGCCACACGCCGGCTTCGCGCGCATGGGCCACCAGGCCGTGGAAGCGCGACTCGTGCGTGAAGCGCACGCCGAGCTTGTCGGCCAGGCGCTCACAAAACCAAAACCCGGCATTGTGCCGGGTTTCGGAATATTCGGCCCCCGGATTGCCGAGGCCGACGATGAGACGCGGGGGGGCAGTGCTCATCGACGTTCGTGCTCCGGCATCCGTGGGGCGGCGGGGCGGATGGCTCAGGCCTCCGCAGCGCCTTCTTCGGCTTCAGCCGCACCGCCCTTCGGGGTGGTGGCGTTGGCCACGACCGGGTCGCCTTCGCCGTGATGCACGACTTCGACACCGGCCGGCAGCTTGAGCTGGGACAGGTGCACGGTCTCGCCGGCCTTGAGCGCGGACAGGTCGACCTCGATGAACTCGGGCAGGTCGGCCGGCAGGCAGGCGACGTCGATTTCGTTGATCGGGTGGGCGATGATGCAGCCGCCGAGCTTGACCGCCGGGCACACGTCGGCGCCGACGAAGTGCAGCGGCACCTTCAGGTGCATCTTCT
>JBDKHE010000063.1:0-3179 GCA_039797805.1 Verrucomicrobiota bacterium | reverse complement strand
TCACCGGGAAGCTCAGGTATTCATCCATGCTCGCGCGCATGCCCTCGGCCTCGCCGGTAATGAGCGCCTTCGAGATCACGCCGTTGCTCCGCTGGATAATCTCGGTATCGCCGTCGCGACTGAGGACCTTCTCCTCGTACGGCGGCACCATGTCGAAACGCACGTCGATGTACTCGCGTGGATCCATCTCCCACCGCGGCTCGCCCGTAAACCAGTCCCAGGACAGATCATCCGTCGCGAGCCCTTCCTCGCGCCAGCGTTGCTTGGTCTGCACCCACACCCCGACCTCGTGATTGGGCACGTGGTCGACCGGTTGGTAATTCATGCAGGCATGAAAGCGTTCGAGTGGAGTCATCATGTTAAGGTGACGCGCAGGACCAGAACGAGAGCGGAAGGTCGGTCGCGGGCAGTTCCGAATTTTCCGGGGGCAGGCCGCACGCGGCGGCTGTTGCGGACACGCGTAAGCACAGTCTGAGCTTCCGTCCATCCGGCGGACGAGACAATGCCCCGGGCATGTAGATTATGGGAATAAATGTGTGCATTAAGAGAACGAAGCACCCTTCCGCTTTGCCACTTTCCGGGGGAATTTCTAGAAGAAGGCATGTCGCACTTCATTGATCTCAAAATGGCTGTCGCCGGCGGGAAGCGAATCGACACCATCCGTCTCACCCAGGAACTCCTTGCGGCCGGCAGCCAGCCGCAGGAAATCGTCGACCAGAGCCTCGTGCCAGGCATGGCGCTCGTCGGCGAGCAGTTCCGCTGCAATGAAATCTTCGTGCCTGAAATGCTCGTAGCCGCCCGGGCCATGAAGGAAGCGCTCAAGCTGCTCGAACCCCTACTGGTCTCGGCCGGCATCAAACCCAAATACACCGTCGTGATCGGCACTGTGCAGGGCGACCTGCACGACATCGGCAAGAATCTCGTCTCCATGATGTGGAAGGGCGCCAACTTCGCCGTGGTCGACCTCGGCACCAATGTGACCCCCGAACGTTACGTCGCCGCCGCCCGCGAGCACGGCGCCCACATCGTCGGTCTCTCCGCCCTCCTCACGACCACCATGCCCGCGATGCGGGAGGCCGTGCGGCTCCTGAAGGCGGCCAATCTGCCGAACCTCAAGGTGATGGTCGGTGGTGCGCCCATCACGCAGGCTTTTGCCGACGAGATCGGGGCCGACGGCTATTCCGACGACGCCGGTGGTGCGGTAAACGTCGCGCTGAAACTCGTGGGCGAGGCGGCCTGAGTCTCCCCTTTCTGAACGCGCCGGCCGTCAGCGCGAAAGCATCCCGCTCCGTCCCCATGTCCCGCGCCTACCTCCTCCAACTCGCCGCCACTAACCTGCGTATGCCGATCGGCGCCGACATCGTGCTCCACCGGCACTCCGATCCGGCCGCCATTCTGCTTGACGGGCCAAGGCTTGGCGAGGTGATCGCCGAGACCGCGGTGACTTTCGGCACGCCGCTCGCCTTTCCGCTCATGGATCTGCGCCTCGAAAAGGCCTGGCTTCTCACGCTCCTCGGCGTGTCCGCAGCAGACGTCGACACCCACCACTTTGCCGAGGACCCCGGAGCCGACGCGGTCACCCGGTTATCTGCTGCCCTCGCTGCCAGCCCGCCTCCGCCCCGCGTGGCCGCCAATCTGGCCGCGCTCCGCCACGTGGTGAAGAACACCCCTCTCTATCCGGTGGGCATGAGCATCGGGCCGTTCTCCCTCGCAACCAAGCTTCTCGCCGATCCGATCATGCCGGTCTACCTCGCCGGCTCCGGCGCGACGGCCGCGGAGGAGCCCGAGGTCGCGCTCGTCGAGCGGGCCCTCGAGCTGGCGCTGACGATCGTGCTGCATTCGATCCGGTTGCAACTCGATGTGGGCGCCAAGGCGGTGTTCATCGCCGAACCGGCCGCCAACCAGGTGTTCTTCTCCCCGAAGCAGCTGGCGACCGGTACCGACATCTTCGAACGCTACGCCCTGGCCCCGAACCGCGCCATCGCCCGCCTGCTCGAGTCCCACGGCGCCGATCTGCTCTTCCACTGCTGCGGCGACATCACCGATGGCATGCTCAAGGATTTTTGCTCGCTCCACCCGGCGTTGCTCTCCCTCGGATCATCGCGCCGCCTCTGGGAGGACGCCACTCTTGTCCCCAAGGACATCGTGCTCTACGGCAATTTGCCTTCGAAGCGCTTCTACTCCGATCAGCTGACGCCGCCCGATGCCGTCAAGGTCATGGCGGACGAACTCGAGGAGAAAATGCGCGCCACCGGACATCCCTTCATCCTCGGCACCGAATGCGACACGCTGCACGTGGAGGGCTGCGGACACATCATCTGCAACAAGCTGCACCGCATGCTCAATTTGATACCGTTGCTGCCCACCCCATGACCTCCCGGGAAAAAGTCCGCCGCGCCCTCGCCCACCAACCCGGGCCGGTGCCGGTTGACTTCGGCAGCACCGGTCTCACCAGCCTGCACGTGAGCTGCGTTGAGGCGCTCCGTGAGCACTATGGACTTCCCCGGCACCCGGTGAAGGTCAGCGAACCCTTTCAAATGCTGGGCGAGGTCGAAGACGATCTCGCCCGCGTCCTCGGCTCCGACTGCGTGGCCGCCAACGGTCGCGGCACGATGTTCGGCTTTCCCAACGAAGACTGGCACGAGTGGCGCACCCCGTGGGGCCAGGTCGTGCTGGTGCCCGGTGGTTTTCGTCCGCGCGAGGATCCCTCCGGTGACGTCTATCTGTTTCCGGAAGGCGACAACACCGTTCCGCCCAGCGGTCACATGCCCGCCAGCGGCTACTTCTTCGATGCCATTGTCCGGCAGGAACCGATCGACGAGGACAAGCTCAACCCGGAGGACAACTGCGAGGAATTCAAACTGCTCGGCGCCGAGGATCGCGCGCATTGGCGAAAGGAATTCGATCGCGTGCGCGGCGAGACCCGGGCCGTGGTTTCCGGCATCGGGGGCACGGGCTTCGGTGACATCGCACTGGTGCCGGCCGCCTTCCTCAAGCACCCGAAGGGCATCCGCGACGTCAGCGAATGGTATGTCTCCCTCGTGGAGCGCCGCGACTACATCCACGGAATCTTCGAGTACCAGTGCGAGGTGGCGTTGAAAAACCTGGCCACGTTTGCCGCCCTCGCGGGCGACACAATGGACGTGCTCATGGTCTGTGGCACCGATTTCGGCACACAA
>JBDKHE010000062.1:0-4906 GCA_039797805.1 Verrucomicrobiota bacterium | reverse complement strand
GCCGGCGACGGCGGGGAAGGAATCGTAGGCGACCGGCCGCGACGGGGTCTGGGCAAGCCGGAGCTGGCCCAGCAGCATCTTTTGCAGCGCGAACTCGAACGGGGTCACCCTGCCGTCGGCGTGCACGAGTTCATCGAGCACCGTGGCGAACCGATCGACGGTGGTCGGATCCAGCGAACGCAAGGCGGGCAGCGCGAGTTGGAGCAGCGGCAGCCGGGCGGCCGGCTCCAGCACGCTGAGCGCCGGCCGCAGTGGCGTCAGCAGGGCGGCTGCGGCGGCGCCATCGTGCTTCTCCACGAGCAGCACTTGTTGATCTCGCTCGGCCTTGTTGCCAGTGAGCAGAAGACCATAGACGACCGCCTGCGCCGTTGCCGGCTCGCGGATCGCTTCCCGGAGCGGGGCAGGAATGTTGCCGAGCAATGCCTGGGCTTGGCGGAAATGTGATTCCGTGAACTGGCCGATATCCACCACCGCTCTCGTGGGCTGAAAGGCCACGCGTGTTGGGATGATCGGCGGGGGGATCGAAGGTTGGGCGGCCTGCACCCGCCGCGCCGTCTCGTCGGCCGAGAGCCGGGTGCCGCCGCCAAAGCCGGCGGTGGCAAAGGACTCATGCTTGATGTCGACCACCGCCGGCGGGTCGAAGAGCTTCCCGTCCCAAGTGGGGTCCACCGCGCGGATGCGCTCATCGAGGGGAGGGTGGGTGGCCCACAGGCCGCCAAAATTGGATTTGAAAGCCTGGGCGATGAAGAAGTGGCCGATCTCACCCGCGTGGTTGTTGACCATCGTGCCGCCGAGGGCATAGCCACCGATCTTCTTGAGCGCCCCGCCGATGCCGAGCGGGTTGCGGGTGAACTGAACGGCCGAGGCATCGGCGAGAAACTCGCGTTGGCGCGACACGGCGGCCTGGATCATCCGGCCGAAGAAGTAGCCGATGTAGCCGATGATCATCATGGAAACGCCGACGGCGAGCACGAGAGCGATGCCGCCGCCCTTGTCCTTGCCGCTGCCACCGCGGACGCGTCCGTACATCATGCCGCGGAGGATGCCGCGCCCCATCAGGCCGATGACGAGGATGCCGAAAACGATGGCCGTGATCCGCACGTTGAGGCGCATGTCGCCGTTGAGGATGTGGCTGAATTCATGGGCGACGACGCCCTGCAGTTCGTCGCGCGTCAGCTTGTCGAGTGTGCCCCGGGTGACGGCGACGGCGGCGTCGGCGGTGGTGAGCCCCGCAGCGAAGGCGTTGAGGCCGGGTTCCTGATCGAGAATATAAACCGCCGGCATGGGAATGCCCGAGGCGATGGCCATTTCCTCCACGACGTTGAGCAGGCGGCGTTCGCTGAGGTCGGTGGTGTTCGGCTGGACGGCCCGTCCGCCCACCATCTCGGCGACGGCGGCGCCGCCCTGCCGCATCTGGAGCCATTTGAACAACGAGGCAAAGCCGACCACGATGACCGTGATTCCCGCGATGGAGAAAAAGAGCTTGGGATCCCACCAGCTGAAGGTGGCGTGGTTGAGGGAACGTTTTGATACGGCCCAATAATTCAGGCCGACGGCGACGGCGTAGCTGGTCGCAATGGTGCCCAGGACCGCGAGACCGAACAAAAACACCAGCCGCTTGGAGCGGCGGCGGGCGCGGTCTTGGGCCTCGAAGAAATCCATGTGCGGAACAGGGAGGAGCCGTTGCCGTCAACGGTCCGGGCGGTTGGGCCAACCACCCCGGTCGCTCAGGTAAACTTGACCTTGGGCGCCTCGCGCTCGGCGGCGTTCTCAACCTGGAAGAGGGCGGCCTCGGCGAAGTTGAACATGCCGGCGATCAGGTTGGTCGGGAAGACCTCGCGCTGGGTGTTGAAGGAGGTGACCGCATCGTTGTAGGCCTGACGGGCGAAGGAGATCTTGTTCTCCGTGGAGGTGAGCTCCTCCGTGAGCTGCATCATGTTCTGGTTGGCCTTGAGGTCGGGGTATTGCTCCGCGACGACCATGAGGCGGGACATCGCGCCCGCGAGGCCGGACTCGGCGCCGAGCAGGCCTTTCATGGCGGCGGCGTCGGCGGGGTTGGCGGCGGCGGCCTTCGAGGCGGCGTAGGCGGTGTTGCGCGCGGCGATCACGGCCTCGAGGGTCTCGCGCTCGTGCTTGAGGTAGCCCTTGGCGGTTTCCACCAAATTGGGGATGAGGTCGTAGCGACGCTTCAGTTGCACGTCGATCTGGGCGAAGGCGTTCTTGAAACGGTTGCGCAGGGTGACGAGGCCGTTGTAGGCACCGATGACCCAGAAGGCGAAGAGTACGGCGACGCCGCCGATGACCAGAAGGAGAATAATTGCGATACTCATAGGAACAGGGGAGGTTTGACGGAACACCAACCTTGTGGGGCGATCAGAAGCAAGGTGCGAGAATTTTTCCGTTACACGGCAGGGGGATTTTTGGATCACGCGGCGCTTGCCACACTGTGAGGCCGCCGGCACATTCTGGCGGTTCATGATGATGAAGCTGGCGCGCCCCCTATTGATTTTGCTCCTGCTGTTGACCGGCCGGCTGATGGCCCAGCCGGCCAGCCAGAGTCCGCTCACCTCGCCGCGAGCGTCGGAGCAGGTGGTGCCGGGGCGTTGGATCATGGCGGAGAACCGGGCTGACCAGGCGTTGCAATCCGGCTTTCCCGCCACGGCGGCGACGATCTATGGCGAAATTCTGGCCGACAAGAACGTGCCCGAGGAAATGAGGCAGCGCGTGACGCTGGCCCGGGTCACCGCCTTGATGGATGCGGGTGATCTGGCGGCGGCCGAATCCGCGCTGCAGACCTACGATGGCGCGCGGGGCAGCGCGTATCAATTGCGGGCCGGTTTGCTCGCGATCAATGCCCACAAGGTCGCGCCGGCCCGGTCGGCACTGGCCGCGGGAAAAGTCGAGGAATTGCCCGAATCGGACCGGGGCTGGTGGTATTTTCTGCAGGCCAGCATCGCGGATGAGGAAGGGCAGATCGTGCAGGCCAATGCCATCTACGAACAGGCGATGCGCGCGGCGGTGTCCGATTTGCAGCGGGCGCGTTTCGTGCTTGGGCAGGAGCAGTCGCGTCTGCGCACCGATCAGGTGAGTGAGACGCAGCTGGCCACCTTGCGCGCCAACATGGATCGGTTTCAGGGGCAGCGGACGGGTTATGCGTATGTGCGCACGTACGCCGCCGCGCTGGCCGGATTGGGCCGGTCGGTGGAGGCGCAGGAAATCCTGCAACGCCAGCTGGCGACGCTGCCGGTGACCGAACGGGATGCGGCGGACCAACTCGGTCTGATGCTGGGCTTGATCGCCGGGGAGGACAGCGTGGCCGGGCGCCAGGCGTTCCGGCAGCTGCTTCGCGACGCCCAGCGACCCGACACCAAGCGTCTGGCTCTTCAGCTGCTCGTGCGCGGGGCCAAGAATCAGGCCGATCGTGAACAGCTTTTTCGTGAACTCGGAACGGCCCTGAACGCGCCCACCCAGCAGCCCATCGTGGAGGACCTGTTGCTCGTGCGGGCGCAACTAGCTCTGGCGGACAAGGCCTATGCGCTCGCGGAGGAGGAGGCCCGGGCTTTGCTCGAGCGCTATCCGGCGTCGAACCACAAGACGGCCGCCCTGGGCGTCAGGTTGGTGGTGGCCTGGGACCTGAAGCGCTACCGCACCGCCGCGGACGTGATCGCGCAGTATCGCGCCGCGCTGTCCCCGGGGCGAATGAGGGCCGAGCTCGGGGTGTTGCTGGCCGAGGCGTTTTTCCGGGCGGAGGATTATCGCAATGCCGCCGACACGTATGAGGCCGCACTGCATGAGGCGCCGTTGGCGGCACCGATCGGGGTGCTGATTTTTCAACGGGTCCTGTCGGAGATCCGCGCCGATCGGCTCGAGGCGGCGGCGCAGCAGCTCGATGAGGCGGCCAAGGTGAGTGGCTTTGATGCGGTCAATCACTGGCAGGCGGAGTGGAATCTGGTGCGAGTGATGCAAGTGAGGGGCCAGGAGCAGGCGGCGCAGGCCCGGGTGGACAAACTGTTGGCAGCGGGCGCGGAGGACGTGCCGGAGGAGTTGCGCGTCCGGATGCTCTGGTTGCGCGTGAAGCTGTCCTTTGACAACGATCAGCCCGAGGCGGCGCTCCGGCAGGCCGACGAATTGCTGGCCACCCTGACCGGGGTGAGCCAGCTCGCGGCCGATCTGCGCAACGAGGTGTCAAGCACCACGCGCCTGCTGAAAGCCCAGGCCCTGCTGGCGCTGGGCAAGGATGAGGCGGGCTTCGCCGTGCTGGATGCCTTGCGCACCAATTTCCATGCCTCGGCGGCGGCGGAATATTCCTACCTGATCCAGGCGGGGTTCCTCACCCAGCGCGGTGACCTGGCCGGGGCGCAGCGTGTGCTGATCAACTTCGTCGACACGGCGGAATACCGGGGCAGTGACTTCGCGCCCCTGGCGCTGTATCAGACGGCGCTCCTGTTGGAGCGGCAGGGTCTGGACCGACAGCTGGAGGAAGCCTACAAACTGCTGGAGCGCATCGTGCGGGACTACCCGCGGGATGGACTCGTCTTCAATGCCCGCCTGAAGCAGGGGGACCTGTTGCGGAAGCTGAACAACTTTCCCGCCGCCCGTCAGGTCTACGAGTATCTGGTCAACAATTATCCCGGGCATCCCGACGAGCTCGTGGCGCAGCTCAGACTGGCCGACAGCCTCTTTGCCCAGGGGGCGAACAGTGTGGTGAATTACGAGAGCGCCTCGGCCATTTTCGAGCGTCTGCGGGATTTGCCTTCGGCGCCGGTCGATCTGCGGGCCGAAGCCGGATTCAAGTGGGCCTACGCGCTGGCCAAGCGGGCGCAGACGGCCAGGGCGCAGACGGTTTACTGGTCGGTGGTCGAGGGGTTTCTCCTCGACGCCAAACAAGCGGTGAAACTGGGGGCCA
>JBDKHE010000061.1:0-2830 GCA_039797805.1 Verrucomicrobiota bacterium | reverse complement strand
TCGGGGGCGATGCCGATGATGGTATAGAGCCGCTCGTTGACGCGCAGGGTGGAGCCGACGAGGTCCGGGTCGAAGCCGGTCTTGCGCCAGTAGACGTGGCTCGCGATCAGGACCGGCAGGTTGGCGCCCGGCCGGGCTTCCTCGGCGGTGAAGGTGCGGCCGCGGACCAGCTTCACCCCGAGCACGTCGAAATAGTTGTCCGAGACGATACCCGCAAAGGTGCGACGCGATTCGGCGGCCTCGCCCACGCCGACGAGGCTGAGGTTGTGAGCGAGCACGCCGGCGAAAAGGTCGGACTGCGAGTTCAGCTCAAGGTAGGTCTGGTGGCTGAAACCGCGGTAGTTGTCGGGTTGCTTCTTGTCCTGGGTGTAGAGCTGGACGACCTGCTCCGGCTCGGCGTAGGCGGGGGCGCGGAACACGAGGGCGTGGATGACGCTGAACATGGCCGTGTTCAGGCCGATGCCGAGGGCCAGCACGGTGATGGCGGCGAGGGAGAAGCCCGGGGTGCGGGCGAGCAGACGGAGGGAAAACTTCAGATCCGACAGGAGGGAATGCATGCGGCGTGGTGTTGCCGTGAAAAACACGGAATCATCGCGGCAGTTGCAGGAAAGTAGACCGAAGCTGCAACCGGGGGGCGCCAGCCCGCCGCTTCGACCGTGCGACCCTCAATTTCACTTCACTGCTGTGGACAGGACCGTGATGGCCACGGGGACGGGCGGCGACTATTGGCGGCTGATTTTCAGATTGGCGAATGCTCCGTCCGAACCGTTTCCGACCCAGAGGCCGACCCGGCCGCCAGAACGATTGTGCAGTGCGGTCACGACCAGCGAGGGCGCGGTGGCGTCGTTGACGTAGACGCTGATCAGCGAGCCAGTGACGACGATGCGCGCGTGGAACCAGCCGTCGGAATCAGGAACAGGGTTTACGGCACTCTCATACTGGCCGGGAAAATCACGACGCAGCTTGTCCCAGGTGAATTGCGGATGGGAAATATATTGGACGGCGCGGGCCCGGCGCGGGATGTCGGGGTTCTTGAAGTTGAACGCGCGGAAATACACCGCGTCGTAGGTTGCATCGTCCACGCCGTGAAACGCCAGTCCGACAAAACTGGCTCCCGGCAGATTCCGCCCGCGCAGGTCGATCTCGATGGTGCCCTCGGCGAAGTCGGAACCGACGAGCCAGGCGATGCCGTCGCCGTCACGGGCGTCGAGTCGCACGCCGGTGCGTCCGGATTCCGCAACCACCGCGCCCGCGCGGTTGTGAAGACGCCAGACTTTGGGATCGGCGATCCGGTCGAGTTGTGGCACCACGACGGAAGCGGCGGCGGCCCCGGGGCGTGAGGGATTTGGCTCGACGGACGGCGTCTCGGGCAGGCGCTCGACTCCCTCGGTGGCGATGGCGAGCACGCGGTCGCGATCGTCGAAATGATAACGCTGGAGCACCCGGGCCGCGCGAAAATCGCAGCGATAGAGGAAGGATCGCCGGCCGGGTATGCTCTCGCGGCCGACCAGGGTGAGCGCCGAAAGGACGCCGAGCTGCCGGAGTTCGCCGGCAAGGGATTTCTGCGCGGGCTGGAGCTGCGACCAGAATTCCGGCGCATAGTCGTCGGAACGCATTTCTGCGCGGGCGGCCTCGTCGAGAAGGCGGCGAACACGCCGGGTGATCGCCGGCTCCTGGTCAGGCAAGGGTTGAAATTCGTCGAGAAAGAAGCGCTTCAGGTTGTTGGGCAGCGCGCGGGGTGGTTCGGCCAGTTGGCTGCCGATCCGGGGCAGATCGTAATAATGGCCGCCCTTGGCCAATTCGGCTTCAAGGTTGAGCGTCACGCGCTCGTTGCGATCGGGCGCCGGAAACAGGATGATTTCGCCGCGCTTCAGGTCGAAAATGTTAGAGTATCGCGTAGGCGTTTCGCCTGACTGCCGGCAGGCTTGCAGAATTTCGAATCCGTTGGCGGCGGTTGGGACCGGGGAGGACGTGAGCCGTTCCGCAAGGACCCGCCAGCCGAAGCCAAACCCGCGGCTGACCTTGGACGTCTCGACGTGCAGGCGCCCGTCCTTCACACCGATAACGGCTGAGGCTCCCGTGCGATCGGCCACGAGGATGCGGCCGCGGGCGAAGCCAGGTTCCCAGTGCGTGCGAAAAAAGGCGACGGCTTCGTCAACGGTCGTGCAGGTTTCCAGCATGCGTTCGGCGGGATTGCCCCGCACGCGAATCAGCGTCGGGTCGGGCTCCCATTTTTCGTTGACCCCGGCCACCCAGTCGAAAGCGAGCCCGGCGGTATTCACGCCGCCTTGCGTCCAGCCGTCGTCAAAGCCAAGAGAGGCCCGCCCCAGGTGCCCCAGACCAGCCGGCACGAACCAGAGGCGAGTGACCGGATTGGACCAATCCTCGTTGTTGCAGAAGAGCGTATGGTCGGCATCAGTCAGCACGAAGATCGTGCAGGCCCGGCCCGTGAGGCCACTGCAGGTGAGGGCGGCTGCGGCGGTGAGGGTGGCAATTCTTGCCTTCAGTTTTGTGCCCATAAAATAATCGAGACCAAGAAGCATGATGGGAGGGCGTGGATGGCTACTCGCAGGGGATACTGTAAACCGTGACCGTGCGCGGGGCGGGCGGGGTGGTTGGCGGCGGGTTGAAGAGCGCCCAGCCGCTGTTGCCGACGAAGTGGAAGCGGCCGTTGAAGACCTGGCCGAGGGCGAGGTCGGTCATGGCGGTGCGGCCTTGGGCGACGATGCGGGCGTGGGGTGGCTTTTCCTGTAGGGTCGGGCCTTGGCCCGACCTTTCGGCCGAGGTCGTCCCAAGGGACGACCCTACATCGGAAAGATCAATCCGGAGG
>JBDKHE010000060.1:0-5317 GCA_039797805.1 Verrucomicrobiota bacterium | reverse complement strand
TCGAGTCCGCTGACGTTCAATGTCGCCATCAGTTCCCGCTGGCTCAGGCGAAATTTGAGGGGATCAACCCGTACCCGGGCGCCGAGCGCACTGAAATCGGCCGTGTTGAGCATGATCTCCTCGCCCCCCCACAGCCCGAAGTCGGCCGTGATTTCCCGCAGGGGCAGTACGCCAACTCTCAATTCAGACAAACGCAGCGCGCCGGACTTGGTCCGCAGTTTCCACAAATCGGAAAACTCCAGATCCGCCTCCGCGCCGGTTGCAGCGATGTCCCGGTTGGCGAGTTTCATGCCTCCCTCCCGGAGGCTGACACGGGCCGTGGCGGCAAACCGCTTGGCGGAGACCTTGCCCTCGGCGACTCCGGACAACCGGCCTTGCATCCGCCAGTTCCCACCGGGCAGGAGCACGAGATGCTGGATGTAGTCCGACCAGACACCCAAGTCGAGGGAAGCGCTGTTCACCTGAAAATCAAGGTCCTGTCCGGCCCGGAGCAAGGAGCCGCCACCGGCGAGGTGAAAGCCCACGCCCTTCGCCACGAGACTGCCGATCCACGAGGAGCCGCCTTTCGGACGCCCCTCCAGCGTGATGGCAATCGGGCGGTCCGGCAGCGCGGCCATGCGCACAATCAGCTCGCCCGAGAGATCCAAGGTCTGGAAAGGCAGGTTCACCGGTTCATCGCCCAGCCCGGTGTCTTCATACGAGGTCCAGTTCCACGGATCGCGGTCTGAACCGTCCAACACCACCGGTATCTGCGCCTCCTCAACGCGAATCCGGCCGAGTGACGCCATCCACCAGGTGTCGCGCTCCACCGTGACGCGCCGCGACTTGAAGTCCTGGGTCCGCACCCGAAACTCCAGATCGTGCACCACGACCCGCCACGGGGTCGCCTCCACGCGGCTGTAATGAATCGCCGACGCCCCCGCCATCCCCAGCACTGTCCGCACCGCGTAACCCCCGGCCCAGAACCGCGCGGCCAACATCACCAGCACGAGGCTCACGAGGGTGACCCACAGCAGGCGGGAACGCAGAAAGGGAAGCATGGGGTGGGATTAACGACAGAGATGCCCGCAGGGACAATCGCGGAAACGCCCTGACCACGAAAGTGGCCGTCCTCCCCTTCAAGGAGGCACGTTTCCGGGAAGCCATTTCAAGGCACTCTTTGGTCAGGTCCCTACTTGGGCAGCCGCAGCCCTATACTTGAAATTGTGGGAGCGACCTGCTCGCGACATTTCACCTTCGGAGTCGCGAGCAAGCTCGCTCCCATATCGCCACCACCGCCCGCGAATGCCTCCCACCGCAGCGAAGAGCCGACACCGCCAGGATCCCCGAGTGGGCAGCAGCATCGGCGAAGCGACGGGCAGGCATCAGGCCGGTACGCGGGCCTGCAAAGTCGCCGTGTCGGCGAGGTCCCAAGACCCGCGCCAGACACGGCGAAGAGGAGAAAACACCCGGCGCAAAAGCCGGGTTACACGTGAGCCGGTTTGAGTTTCCAGATCTGCTCGGCGTATTCGCGGATGGTGCGGTCGCTGGAGAACTTGCCCATGCGAGCCGTGTTGAGGATCGCCATTTTGGCCCAGCGTTTCTGATCGCGGTAGGCCGCATCCACCTTGGCCTGCGCGTCGCTATAGCTACGGAAATCAGCCATCAGCAGGTAGGGATCGCCACCGTCCAACAGACTGTGGTGCACCAGACCAAAGGCGTTGTGCTCGCCCGGCGTGAAGTAATCGCTGCCCAGCCAGTCCACGACGGCGCGGAGTTCGGGGTCGGCCTCGTAGTACTTGCGGGGATTGTAGCCCTTCGCCCAGAGATCGGCAACCTGCTCCACGGTGAGCCCGAAGATGAAGATGTTGTCGTCGCCGACCTCCTCGCCGATTTCCACATTGGCGCCGTCCAACGTGCCGATGGTGAGGGCGCCGTTGAGCGACAGCTTCATGTTGCCGGTGCCTGAGGCCTCCTTGCCGGCGGTGGAAATCTGCTCCGAAAGGTCCGCAGCCGGGATGATTTTCTCAGCTAGGGAAACGCGGTAGTTCGGCAGGAAGGCGACCTTCAGCTTCCCACCGATGCGGGCGTCGGCGTTGATGCGCGCCCCGATGACATTGATCGCGCGGATGATGTTCTTCGCGAGATCGTAGCCGGGAGCGGCCTTGGCGCCGAAGATGAACACGCGCGGCACGATGTCCATCTGGGGATTCTGCAGGAGCCGGCGGTAGAGCGCGATGATGTGCAGGAGATTCAGGTGCTGCCGCTTGTACTCGTGCAGGCGCTTGATCTGCACGTCGAAGAGCGCATCGGGGGAAACCTCGATGCCGCACTCGGCCTGGATGATGGCCGCCAGCTCCACCTTGTTGGCGCGCTTGATGGCCATGAATTCCTTCTGGAACGCGGCGTTGTCCGCCACCTTCTCCAGCCCGCGCAACAGGTCGAGATCGCGCACCCAGGCCTCGCTGCCCAGCTGGCGGGTGATCAGGGCCGACAGCTGCGGGTTGCTCTTGAGCAGCCAGCGACGCGGGGTGATGCCGTTGGTCTTGTTCTGGAATTTGCCCGGATAAAGCGCGTCGAACTCGGGGAAGAGATCCTGCTTGAGCAGGACCGTGTGCAGGGCGGCCACGCCGTTGACGGTGTGCGAGCCCGCCACCGCGAGATTGGCCATGCGCACCTGCTTGTGACCGTTTTCCTCGATGATGGAGCAGATGCGTTTCTTGTCGTTGTCGCCGGGCCACTTGACCTCGACGGCCTGCATCAGGCGGGTGTTGATCTCGTAGATCAGCTGCAGGTGGCGCGGCAGCACCTTCTCGAACAGACCGACCCCCCACTTCTCCAGCGCTTCGGGCAGGAGGGTGTGGTTGGTGTAGGCGAAGGTCTGGCCCACGATCTGCCAGGCCCGCTCGAAGGACATGTTTTCCTCGTCCACCAGAATGCGGGTGAGCTCCACCACGGCGATGGCCGGATGGGTGTCGTTGAGCTGGACGGCCACCTTGTCGGCAAAGTTGTCCCACGAATTGGCCGGGTTGCGCAGATGCCGGCGGATGAGGTCGCGCAAAGAGCAGGCGACGAAGAAATACTGCTGCATGAGGCGCAGCTCCTTGCCGTTCTCGGTCTTGTCGTTCGGGTAAAGGACTTTCGAGACCGTCTCGCCGATGGCCTTGTCGCGCACGGCCTCGACGTAGCCGCCGCGGTTGAACGCGGCGAGATCGAAGTCCTCGGTGGACTTGGAGGCCCAGAGACGGAGGAGATTCACGGTCTTGGTGCCGAAGCCCGCGATGGGAATGTCGTGCGGCACGCCCAGAATGGTCTTCGTGTCGACCCAGCGCGGCTTGTAATTGCCCGAGTCGTCGAAGACGTTCTCCACCCGGCCGTAGAACCGGACTTCCTGCGTGTATTCCGGACGGATGACCTCCCAGGGATTGCCGAAGATGATCCAATTGTCGGGATGTTCGATCTGGCGACCCTGCTCAAAGGCCTGACGGAAGAGACCGTACTCGTAGTAAATGCCGTAGCCCAGCGCGGGATACTCCATCGTCGCGAGCGAATCCAGAAAACAGGCCGCGAGACGGCCGAGGCCGCCGTTGCCCAGACCCATGTCGACCTCGGCGTCACGGATCTTGTCGAAATTCTGGCCCAAGGACTCCAAGGCCGTTTTGGCCGAGTCCAGCATGCCGGTCGCGAGCAGGTTGTTGCCGAAGAGCCGGCCCATGAGGTATTCCAGAGAGAAATAGTAGATGCGACGCACGTTGTCGCGATTGTGAACGCCTTGGGTCTCGATCATCCGCTGGTGGATGGTATCACGCACCGCCATGGCCGTGGCCACCCACCAGTCATTGGGCGTGGCCGAGCCCGTATGACGGGCGAGGGTGGAGACGAGATGGCGTTCAATCAGCGAACGGAGGATATCCACTTCTGAATCTTTCACGATGGCCGGTTTGCGGGCAGAAGCGGAGGACTTGGTCGGTTTGGATGCGGACATAAGTGTCTGAGTATCACAAGCCGTGCCAACGGCACAGGCAAGGCGGGACTCAAATCAACCAGGCGCGCCTTATGACCGTAAAAGACGGATGGTTAACAGAATCCAAATCATACGGCATCCACCGCGAAAAAAATAACCTGATCGTCGCACTCCAGCACCCCCACTAACGCTGAAACCGCTTGGCGAGCTCGGCCTTGCTCAGCTCAAAGTGCGTGGGGCGGCCGGTCGGGCTGGTGTGGGGTTGCGTGCAGGCGAAGAGTTGCGTCACCAGGGCCATGGCTTCGTTTTCACCCAAAGTGACCGGCAGACGGACGGCTTTCTGGGAGGCAAGCCGGGCCAGTTCCTCCCGGGCCAGGTCGATCCGCCGGTCATCGAGCCGGCCCTCACGCATCAGCCCGATGATGTCCCGCAGAAAACTCTCGGCCTCGGAAGGCTCCAGCCACACCGGCACGGACTCGATTCGGAAAAAATTGCGTCCGAACTCCCCGACTTCGAGACCGTGGCGATGTAGAAACTTGAGACGCTCCAGCAGCAAGGCGCTGGCAATGGCATCGAGTTCCACCGGCACGGCAAAGAGCAACCGCTGGCTCGCGACCTCTCCGATCGCGAACTGGGCCTGCAGGCGCTCGAACCACACCCGCTCGTGAGCCGCCCGCCGGTCGAGCACCACCACACCACCCGGGGCTTCAAACAGGGCAAAATCACCATGCGCGGTGTCGAGGTAGCGCCAGCCCATCAGGGTGCCGGCATTCGCCGCCGGGGGACGGGGCATGGGCGGCTGCGAGCCACTGCCCGGAAATGGCGCGGTCGACGGTCGGGAAGCCGGCGGCAAAAACGCCGTGGGCCGCACCGGCACCGCGGTGTACGGGCGGAAGGGCTGCGCCATGACCGATGGCGCAGCGGCGGGCGCGGCCGGCAACGTCGCGCCGGCAACGGGCGGCACCGGATCTCCGGGCATGACCTCGGCGGGCGGGACGTCCGCCGGCCCGCTGTGCTCCCGCAAGGCCTGCAGCACCGCGCGGATCACGAAACCGCGGACGGCCCCTTCGCTGCGAAAGCGCACTTCGCGTTTCGCGGGGTGCACGTTCACGTCCACCGCCGCCGGATCCAGTTCGAGAAACAGCACCGCGACCGGGTAGCGTCCCTTGCCCAGCGAGGTCGCATACGACTCGATCACCGCATAGGTGAGCGTGCGGCTGTCGACCGGGCGGCGGTTCACGAACATCAGCATTTCATGCCGCGTGGCCCGGCTGACGCCCGGTTTGCCGATCAGTCCGCTCAGCTTCAGACCGGCATCGCTGGTCGCGACGGGCAGCAGATCGGCGGCCAGCTGCCGGCCGAAGATCTCCGCCA
>JBDKHE010000059.1:0-3000 GCA_039797805.1 Verrucomicrobiota bacterium | reverse complement strand
GGCGGCCACAAGAACTGGTCACAGCTCGCCGATCGGAATCAGCCGGAGAAAGTTCCCGAGGGGGTTGACTACGACCTTTGGCTCGGGCCCGCCGCCGAGATGCCCTACGTGCCGGCGCTCTTCCAGTTGAACTGGCGGCACAACTACAATTACTCCGGCGGCATGGTGACCGATTGGGGCGCCCATCATCTCGACATCGTGCAATGGGCGCTCGGCATGGACGCGAGCGGTCCGGTGCGGATCGAGGTGCGCAGTGTCAAACTGCCGGCCGCCGACCAGCTCTACAACACGGCCACCGACTTCGATTTCGATGTCATCTACGCCAACGGCGTGCGCGTGAATGTCATGAATGACCGGCCCGACGGCATCACGTTCGAAGGCGAGAATGGACGGTCCATTTTCGTGAACCGGGACAAGATCGAGATGACCCCGCGGGAATTGGTCCGCGAAAAGATCAAGGATGACGAGATCAAGCTCTACGAGAGCCGTCTCCATGAACGCAATTTCGTGGATGCGATCTACACGGGCACCCCGCCGATCGCGCCCATCGAGGTTGGTCATCGCTCGATCGCGGTGGCGCATCTTGCCAATATCGCGATCCGCCTTGGCCGCAACGCGGTGGACTGGAATCCGGCGACGGAACGTTTCGTCAACGATCCCCAGGCCGACGCCATGCTGCAGCGGCCAATGCGGGCCCGCTACGCCGTTTGAGCCGGATCTGATCGCATAGCCACGCGAGCCAAGCCGTGGTTTCGCGGCGGGCTCAGCCAATCCCCTTGGCCTTCAGCAGGGCCGCCAGCTCCACCGGGTCGGCCGTGCCTTTCACCGTGTTCAGGTGACTCAGGATGACCATGCGATCGTCCGGCCCGCAGCTGGAGATTTCGATCATCCAATCCTCCGTGGTGGCCGCGGCCACCACCACCTCGTCGCACCACGCGATGACTTCCGAGGCTTCGACGAAGCCCTGGGTGATGCCTTGGATGTAATACTCCGCCTTGGTCCGATAATTCATGGCGGCACTCTTCCGCCACCGTCGCCGTCTGCCAAGCGAGAAAGTCCGGCTGAGACTGCGTCGCCGGCGGAGCAACCCGACGGCGAGCGGCGGCTCGAGCAGGCGGTTGTCAGGGCGTCTCCAGGGAGGCCAGCAGGGCCACGGCTTCGGGATACTCCGCTTCGTCCTTGGAATAGTGAACGTACACTTTTAGGGCCTTGATGGCTTCTTCCCTGTGCCCCAACTTCGCCGAAGCTAGACCGTGCATCCAATAGAAGTGATAGTGAGTGGGGGAATCCTGATTCATCTCGCGCCCAGTTTTTTCCATGGCGGCCCAGTCCTTGCGAAGGCTGGCGTCATAGATGGAGACCACCTGACGAAGAAAGGGATCGATCAAATCCTGTTGCAGGTCGCGGACCCATGCCACCGGCAGAAGGGCCGGGTCGCCGAGCTTTTCCGCGAGGTGGAGGGCGATTTGGATGTCGGACCCGTCGAGCGCGGCCCAGCTCTGGGCAACGTTTTTGCGCACGATGCCCCGGGCTACCTCGCGGGCGACCTGTAGTTCGTCGGCCATGCCGAGCTGGGCGAAAGCCGACATGGCGGTGGCGACCATGCCCGGGCTGAGCAGGAAATCAGTTTTCATGCGGTCGACCGTCCGGCGGATCGCAGGCAAATCACCTTTCTGGGTGTAGAAATCCATTTCCATGATCTGTTGGAAGAAGGGAGCCGAGGGATTCGTCACGCCGGACAGGGCGGATTCCACCTCGGTCATTTCCCCCAGACGCTGGCTGACCTTGGCCTCGAAGAGCCGCGTGCGGAGATGGGCGTTCGGATGAAGGCGCGGATCGATTTCCTTCGCGAACGTGCGACGCAATTCCTCCCGTACGAGGGGATTGTCGGCATCCAGATTGCCGGTGAACAGGCCCACGAGGTCGCTCCGCAGGTCATCGGTCTCGGCCGCCCCCATCGCCTCGGCAAACAGTTCGCCCCCGAACTTCTCAACGCCTGGCTCGGTCACCAGACTCCGAAGCAGGAGGCCCCAGAAATCCAGATTATGCCGCGGGTACTGGCGGGTCTTGATCAGGTACAGACAGGCCTGCCGGGTGTCGGCGCGGTTGCTCATGTTCCGCAAGGCCTGCGGACGACGGTCCGTGTAAACGGCGGGCAGTGTATCGGCCAAAGCGGGGAAGCGGGCCGTGGTAAGCGCCGCCAGCCGGTCGTGGATGCGGCCGATGGTGCGGGCCTGGCGGAGCCTCCGGGCGTAGTCGAGCTGGCGGGCCTGGCTGGTTCCCTCGACGTCGGACGCGAATGTCCAGCCCGGGATCCCGGCGATGAACTTTTCCGCCGCGTCGAGTTCGCCGAGCGTCACCAGGTAATCAAAGAGATCACTCAGGACAAAGGTTCCGAAGCGACTGATCTCGTTTTCGGTCAGGGCAGCCTCGGTCTTGACCAGGGACGCTACGGAGGTGCGGTCCGTGGCGACAATCTGATCGAGCAGCAGCAGGCTCTTTTGGGTGATCTCATTGAACTGGGAACACAGTTCATGTTTGCGCCAGCGCTGGTAGTCCTCCGGCCGGTTCTCACTGGCGAGATTGACGAGCGTCAGCCAGAGCGCATTGATCCGGATTTCGACGGGAAATATTTCGTTCCCGATGACTGAGGTCGCCACCTGCTGGTACCGGGTGTAGGTCGGCGCGAGCTGCAGCAGAAGCGCGAAGGCGGCCCGGAAGGACGTCTGGCGCTGGACGAGCGTGCGGCGGGCGTCAGTGGCGGCGAGCAGGTGGAGCTTCACCTGCTCGGCGGGTTCATAGTGCTGGTCCGGCGATTCGAGCACCTTTTCGAGATTTCGCAGGCGAGGGTCATCGAGATTCTGCGGCGAGGCATACTCGTACCATGGAATGGTCAGCTTTTGGCGCCACGCCTCGATCTCTCGGCTGTAGTCACGTTCACCGATGAGCCGCGTGAGCCGGGCCCGCAAGGCCTTGCTGGTTTCCTCATCGGCGAGGACG
>JBDKHE010000058.1:0-2525 GCA_039797805.1 Verrucomicrobiota bacterium | reverse complement strand
CAGTTTCAATATCTGCGGGTGTCGTCGCACGGCCGGAATTCCGTCCAAGTGCATGCACTTGCCACTCGACGAAGGCGACCTTGACCTCGCGCCTTTGTTTGCCGCTCTCATCCAAGGGGGCTATGTAGGCGAAATCATCGTGCAAGGCCACGGCTGGCGGGGCCATTTGCCCGCAATGCTGAAGCGCTGCATGAGCGCCTTTTCAAAGATTCTGCTTCCACCCGCTGTTGCTAATATAAATCGATCACTGTAAAATCCATACTCGCATAAAATGCCGTCCTGCTGCCGTCTTGCCTTCCTTTCCCTTGCTTTAATTCTGCTGCCCGGCTGCGCCAAGCAGGACGGCGTCAATCAGTCCGTCGGCGCGCCGCCCGCCCCCGGAGCCGTCAAAGTCAAACTCGGATTTCTCGTCAAGCAACCCGAGGCGCCATGGTTCCAGCTGGAATGGAAGTTCGCCGATTTAGCCGCCAAGGAATTCGGTTTCGAGCTCGTGAAGATCGGGGTGCCGGACGGGGAAAAACTCCTTGCCGCCATTGACAATCTGGCCGCGGTCGGGGCCCAGGGATTTGTCGTCTGCACGCCAGACACGCGCCTCGGGCCGTCCATCGTGGCCCAAGCAAGACTTCGCGGACTCAAGGTCATTGCCGTCGACGACCGTTTTGTCGGCTCCGACGGCAAACCGATGGTTGACGTCCATTATCTTGGCATCTCGGCCCGAAAAATCGGCGAATCCGTCGGGACGGCACTCTACGCGGAAATGGTCGTCCGCAATTTCCCGCCGGCTGATACTGCCGTGTGTGCCGTGACGTTTGAGGAACTCGACACAGCCAAGGATCGCGTCGACGGAGCCATCGCCGCGCTGGTGGCGGCAGGTTTCGCCCGGGAGAAAATCTTCAAGGCCCCGCAAAAAACGATCGATATTCCCGCGGCCTTTGACGCCATGAACGTTTTGCTCACGCAACATCCGGAGGCGAAGCATTGGCTCATTTGCGGCATAAACGACTCGGCCGTGCTCGGGGCCGTGCGTGCGGCCGAGGGCCGTGGGTTTTCTGCGGAGACGGTCATCGGCATCGGCATCAACGGCACCGATTGCATTGCCGAGTTCGAGAAGGCCCGGCCCACCGGTTTTTTCGCCTCCTCGCTCCTTTCCGCGCGGCAACACGGCTATGAGACGGCGAAGATGCTTTACCTCTGGGTCAAGGAGGGCCGGGAACCGCCGCTGGAAACCCGCACGGTTGGCGTGCTCATCAACCGCGAGAACTTCGCCCGGATGCTCAAGGAGCAGGGAATTCACTGAGTCCCGGTCTCTTCCGCCATGTCCACCCGCCTCGTCTTCGAGTCCGTCACGAAGGATTTCCCGGGCGTGCGCGCGCTCGACGGCGTTTCGTTCACCGCTGGGGGCGGACGGGTGCACGCGCTCATGGGCGAGAACGGCGCGGGCAAGTCCACGCTCCTCAAGATCCTGAGCGGCGCCTACACGCCGACGCATGGGGCTCTGGTGATCGACGGCCAGCGGCACGTCTTCACCGGGACGGCCGACGCGCTCGCCGCCGGCATCACCGTCATCTACCAGGAACTGCATCTTGTCCCGGAAATGACCGTGGCCGAGAATCTCTACCTCGGCCACCTGCCCGCCCGTGCCGGCGTGGTTGACCGCCGGAAGCTCCGCGCGAACGCCCGCCAGGCGCTCGCATGGGTCGGGGAGGAAATCGATCCGGACACCAAAGTCGGCCACCTGTCCATCGCCCAACGCCAGCTCATCGAAATTGCCAAGGCGCTTACGCACGGGGCGCGCGTCATCGCTTTCGACGAGCCCACCAGCAGTCTCTCATCCCGTGAGGTCGAGCGCCTCTTCACGGTCATCCGTGAATTCAAGGCCCGCGGCCATGTGGTCCTTTATGTCACGCACCGCATGGACGAGGTGCTGGCCATCTGCGACGCCGTCACCGTGCTGCGCGACGGCCGCCATATCCGCACCTTCGATTCGATGACCGGGCTCACGGTGGACGACATCATCCGCTTGATGGTCGGTCGCGCCCTGCGCAACGTTTTCAATTACACCCCGCGCCCGCACGGCGCGCCGGCCCTCGAAGTCGAGGACGTCACCGGCCCCGGCCTGATCACCCCGGCCAGCCTTGCCGTAGCCCAGGGCGAGATCGTGGGCCTGTTCGGACTGGTCGGCGCGGGACGCAGTGAACTGCTGCGTCTCATCTATGGCGCGGAGTGCCGCACCGGTGGCATCCTCCGGCTCGCCGGCCGCCTCGCGCACCTCGGCACTCCGGGCGACGCGATCGCCGCCGGCCTGGTATTCTGCCCCGAGGACCGCAAGCGTGATGGCATCTTTCCCATACTGCCGGTCCACGAGAACATCAACATCAGCGCCCGCCGCCATCATGCCCGCGGCGGCTTCGTCCTCAACGGCGGTTGGGAGGCCGCGAACGCCGCGAAACACATCGCCGCACTCAGCGTCAAGACGCCCTCCGCTGAGACCCATATCTTCCACCTCTCCGGCGGCAACCAGCAGA
>JBDKHE010000057.1:0-6880 GCA_039797805.1 Verrucomicrobiota bacterium | reverse complement strand
CGGGCGCAGGTCAGCCCCATCCATTCTCCCACGGACCTACTGGCCTTGCTTCACCAGGATTTCGGCCTGCGGTTCGCTGACGATACCCGTTTCGGCGTGCCCGGCGCGGCCTGGCCAACCTGACGAAGGCGGCACCTCGGTCGCGCACCGAAGTAGCACGACGGTTCCAAGCTTTGGCGCCGTCGTGCATGCACGTTTTGTGCAATTTCTGGTGCGCGCTGCGGTCTTTACGCCCGGCCGGCAGCGGACACATAGCTGGTCTGCACCCTGGACCGGCTTCCACCCTACCCCACCAGTCCCGACTGTTCCTGCCCTCCCGGGGCGAATTGTTGCCTGTTGCCTGCGATGGAACCCGGCCCCGACCAGAACCCAAAAAACCATGAAATCCACCCAAACCCATCCGTTGTTTCACGCAACCGCAACGGCCTTCCTGCTCGGAGCCGCCGCTTTCGCCTCGGCCCAGACAACCCCCGCCAGCAAGAAGGAGGAGATCGTCAATCTGCCCACGTTCACCATCACGGAAACCCAGGAAAACCCCTACCGCTCCCGCCAGGCTCTCTCGTCCTCCCGCGTGGCGATGGACGTCCAGGACATCCCGCAGACCATTTCCGTCCTCACCAGCGACTTTATGCAGGACTCCATGAGTCTGCGCATTCTCGATGCGGCCAAGTACATCACGCCGGTCGTCGAATCCACCCTCCCCATTGGCGGTGACCGCTACATGATGCGTGGTTTCCAGGTTTCCCATGAGTTTATCGACGGCGCGGAGATCTCCGGCCAGGACGGGTACAGCGCCTCGCTGATGCCTTACAACATCGAGCGCGTTGAAATCATCAAGGGCCCCAACGCCATCCTGATCCCCGGCGGCAGTCCCGGCGGCCAGTTCAACCCGATCACCAAGTCCCCGGTCGGCAAGAATCAGAGCAGCGCAACCCTCGAGCTCGCCCAGTACTACGGCAACGCCGTCAGCGTCGACGTCAACCGCGTGCTCTCGAAGAACGACAGCAGCATCGCCGCCCGCCTGGTGGCCGCCTACTGGAACAGCGACGGCTACGCGAAGAACCAGTTCCGCACCGGCTACATGATCGCCCCGTCCTTCTCCTGGCAGCTGAGCCCCGCGCACAAGCTGATCATCAAGGGTGAGTTCATGCAGAACCGCGAGGCCATCATCGGCGGTCTGCCGATCGACCCGAGCATCGGCAGCGACGGCTATGCCCGCATCGTCACCGGCCTCCCCCGTGATTGGACTTTCGGCGACCACTCCGACTTCCGCCATCGCGCCACCGAGCGCATCACGATGGAACTGCTCTCCAACCTCAACGATCACGTGACCTCCCGCTTGCAGCTCATGGCCAACCACGTCGTCCGCGAGGACACCGGCGGCATGGGCGCGGCCATCGCCGGCCTCAGCGTCACCCGCAACCCGAACACCGGCAAATACGAGCCGGGCACCGTCTGGGCCCTCGATCAATCGGGCCCCACCGCCATCGCCACCTCGACCAATCCCGGCCTGCCCGCGCCGAGCAGCTACGTCTTCTCCCGCACGACCAACTCCGTTGATCTCTTCTACAACGAGCTCCACTTCCGCAACGACTATGCCGCCAAGTTCGAGCAGGAACACTTCAAGTCCACGACGATCGCGGGCATTGCGGCCAACGCCTCCAAGGTCCAGTTCAAGATCTACGCCAATTCCTCGCGGCCTTCCGTGCCAGTCACGGCGCTCGACTCGATCACCTACCCGGCCTGGAACTATGCCCAGCCCACCGCCACCAACGGCGGCGGCAACCGCACCGGCAAGCAGCAGGACCTGCAGATGTTCGTCTACGAGAGCCTCAGCACTTTGCAGGACCGTCTCATCCTGTCAGGCGGCGTCTCCCGCTTCTTCGGCAGCCTCGACCGCGTGGACAGCACGGGCATCCCGCCGGCCAACACCTTCCCGCACTACGGCCTGTCGACCACCGCCAAGAGCTACGGCGTGGTCGTCAAACCGGTGAAGAACGTCTCGGTGTTCTACAGCTACAACAGTTCCGGCGGCACCATGCCGAGCTCGCTCAACCCCGGCACCTACGGCCCGACCTTCCGCGCCGCCAGCGGCGACCAGAAGGAGTTCGGCGTCAAGACCACCTGGCTCGAAGGCCGGCTGACCGCCTCGTTCGCCCACTTCACCATCGCCCAACAGAACTACCCGGTGCCCAACAGCGACTACTACACGCTGATCGCCTTGGGCAAAATTGCCGAGGCCAACGCCCTGCAGAACCCCCTCTACCTCAACCTCAACTCCAAGGGTTGGGAGTTTGAAGGCCAGTTCGCCGTCACGAAGAACCTCTTCATCCTCGGTAACTACACCTCGTTCAAGATGCGCCAGCCCATCACCAACGTCCGCGTCCGCGCCGTGCCTGATCGCAACGGCGGCGTCTACGCCGACTACCGCTTCGACGCCGGCTCGCTCAAGGGCTTCGGGGTGAACATCGGCGTGGACTTCAAGAGTGACGTCGTGGGCGAGAACGCCACGGGCTACACCACCACCAAGCCCCTGCCCAACGGCACCTTCGTGCCCAACCAGCCGACCTTCCTCGTCGCCGGTCGCACCCTCGTGAACCTCGGCTTCTCCTACCGCGCCAAGGACTGGACCGCGCGCCTGCAGGTCAACAACGCCGCGGACAAGGACTACATCCTCGCCGCCGGCAGCCGCACTTCCGCCGTCCCGGGCGATCCCCGCAACCTGAAGTTCTCCGTCACCTACAAATACTGATTTGCCACGGTAAGATTCTTCGGCTCCCTCCCGGAGTCACCCGAGGCCGGCACTTCATGTGCCGGCCTTTTCTTTGCCCCGCCTCGGACTGGTCGATTCGGCCAGCCTCGTGCCGCCGGTCCAACCTCCTAGCTTCCCACCACCCCAACCCCAAACCCTGCATGCTCCGCTATTTTGCCAATGGTCGTATCCGCTGGAAGCAAGGCATGCGCTGCAACACCCGCACCAACTGGGAATTCTATGCGGTGATCGACGGTCGGTGCGGCCTAGCTTTCAGCGACCGGGCCAAGCCGAGGTTTCATGAACACACCTTTTGGGTCTTCGCCCCGGATTGTCCGCATGCCTGGCTCGACGACGGCCATCACACCTACCACCGCCTGTCCCTCCATTTCGGCAGCGTGCCGCACCCGCTGGACGAGATCGTGCGGGCCAACGGCGGATGGCTCGCCCGCAAGCTTGCGCCGGCGGATATCGCCCGTCTCCTGCAGATTGCCGGCAACCTCGAACAGCATTTCATCAAGCCCGTCGTCGCCAGCCCGCTGCACTTCCAACGCGGCCTCATGGATCTTTCCTTGATGATCCTGGAGGGTGTAGCCCGGGCCAACGACCCGAAGCCGCTCAACGACGTCGCCACTTTCCGGGTCGAGCGCGCGCTCACCTGGTATGCCGAAAACGTGGCGCGCAATCCCTCGGTCAAGGAGGTCGCGGAGGTGGTTCATGTGTCGACCGGCCACCTGCGCCGATTGTTCGCCGAAGTGCGTCAGGCCAGTCCCAAGGAGCTCTTCCGCCGGACCCGGCTGGAACTTTCCCAGGATCTCATGGGGCGCACCAACCTGCCCCTGGACGAAATCGCCCGACAATGCGGCTACGCCAGTGCGAGTCATTTCTGCCGCGAATACAAGGCCGTGCACCGGTTTACTCCCTCCACCTGGCGCCGCCGCCTCATCGATCGTTTTGCGCGTCCGCTGCCCGCCGGTGTGGTGCCGGTGCGCGAGTTCAGTGCGCGTCCGGGTGAACGCGCCCTGCGGGCCTGACCACGTCAGGTGCGCTGGGCTGGAGGCACCCGACCCTCGCTCTGCTCGATGAAGTCGAAAGAGGTGAGCGCCGTGATATGTTGCCAGTCAGGCTCCAACCGCACGTTGGCCAGGTAGGCGGTCACCCGGTCGTTCCAGCCCAGTTTCCTTGAGTGTTCGTTCCACACGTACGCCTGGCTCCGGTTGGGGCGCAGGCCCGTGGCAAACATCCATTCGGCAATCTCCGCGTCGCTTCCGCCGGCCTTAACCTTCGCCTCCACGTCGGCAAACTTCACGTTAAGGAATCCGCAGAGCTGACCATCCAGGCCGACGGACAGACCATAGTTGCGGTGAAAATCCTCCGGCAACCGGCCAGCCTGCATCAGGCGGATTTTGTCCAGCATGCGTCCCAGGTGGTGCAGACCGCCGAGGGTTTTGTCGTAAGGGGAACGCAGGCCTTCGATCGCGGGCATGGGGTGAGCAAAACCAAGCCCGTCTGGTTGGCGACTGGTTTTCCACCCGCTTCCCGGTACGAACCACAACAGGTATCATCCGTTTGGACCTACACAGCAGACGCGCGCGGCGCGCAAGGTGCCTGTCCGGCTTCCTGGAAGAACAGGCGGCGACCGGATCGCCCGATCGTTCCGGACCGGCGCAATCGCTGCGCAACATTTACCAACCTGCGCTGCGTCGCGCCCGACCGCTTGTGGTAGGATGCGAATGCCATGAAAAGGGTCGCACCCATGCCGCTGGCGGGTAATGCGACGGGATTGTCCGGTCCCGCCATGGAGGATGAACTGACCCTGTTGAACATGCTGGAGACCCTTGAGCGCAGTCACGGCTATGTGCCGCGGGACGTGGCCGACCGGTTGTCCCGGGAAATTGAGGAGCGAATGGCCCGGCTGCGCAGCATTCAGGGCAAGCTGGACAGCACCCTCCGCCGGGATGTGCAGGTGCATGTTGCCCGCTGGCAAAATGAGGAGGGCAACCTGATCATGATCCTGCACGCCATCCAGAACCAGCACGGCTATGTGCCGCGCGAGGTGGCCATGGAGTTGTCCCGGGAATTGGGCGTGAAACTCGCGCGGATCTACGAGGTCATCACCTTCTATCACTACTTCAAGTTGCAGCCGCCAGGTGCGCACAACCTGACCGTGTGCAACGGCACCGCGTGTTATCTCAAGGGCGCGGAGAAGCTGCTGAACGCCGCCCGGGTGCGCCTCGGCATCGCCGAGGGGAAAACCACCCCCGACCGGCAATACCACCTCGAAGTGGTGCGTTGCATCGGCTGTTGCGGCATGGCGCCCGCGTGCGTGCTGGACGGCAAGACGCACGGCCGGGTCCACGCCACCGCGCTCACCCAACTGATCGACACCGCCGGCCAAACGGAGGCTCACTCGTGAAACCGCTGTCCCGAGCCGCCTTGGAGGCACTGGCCAGCCCTGCTCCGGCCGCACCGGCCGAATGGATTAGGGTGCAACTCGACACCGGCGGCATCGCCGCCGGGGCCGAGGAGGTCCTCACCGAACTCACCCGGATCTGTCACGAATCCCGGCCGGAGACCGTGGTCCTGCGGACCGGCTCGATCGGCTACTCCTTTGCCGATCCGGTGGTGGAGGTGCAGGCCCCGGGCATGCCGCGCACCCACTACGGCCAGGTCACGCCGGCCATGGCCACCGCCATCGTCCAACAGCACTGCGGGGAGAAACGCCTGCTGGAGGACCAGGTGATCGCCACGCGCCAGCGGGGTCTCAGCCTAGAGAAGCCGACCACCCATGTCTTGGTCCGGGACACCGACTCCGAGGCCGCGGGCAAGACGGAGTTCTTCCAATTCTCGCTAAAGGAGGAGTTGAAGACGCACGGAATGGCCGACCGGGTGCAGGTTGTCCGCGCCCTCGATCTCGGGGTCTACAACGCCGGGCTCGTCGTGCAACTGCTGCCTTCCGCCGTCACCTACACCAACGTCCAGCCCGGCGACATCCCGCGTCTCGTGGTGGAATCGATCGGCAGGAATCAGATCCTCACCGACCTGTTGTGGAAGAAGCCCGACCGGCAGGTGCGCATCGTCTTGCGGAACTGTGGGGCGATTGATCCGGAGAGCATCGACGATTACCTGCGGCAGGTCGGCGGGTACCAGGCGTTGCGCCGGGCGCTGTTCGAGCTCACTCCCGAGCAGGTCATTCAGGAGATGAAGGTCAGCGGTCTGCGCGGGCGCGGTGGCGCCGGCTATCCGACCTGGATGAAATGGCGGCTCACCCGCGAGCAACCCGCGGCGCAACGTTACGTGATCTGCAACGGCGACGAGGGTGATCCGGGTGCCTTCATGGACCGCAGTGTGCTGGAAAGCGACCCGCACTCCGTGCTCGAGGGCATGATGATCGCCGCCTACGCGATGGGGGCGAATCAGGGCTACTTTTATATCCGGGCCGAGTACCCGAAGGCGGTCGCCCGGATCGAGCTCGCCCTCGCGCAGGCCCGGGAGCGCGGATTGCTCGGTGGTGATATCCTGGGCAGCGGTTTCCACTTCGATGCCAAGATCCGCCTCGGCGCAGGCGCTTTTGTCTGTGGCGAGGAAACGGCCCTCATCGCCTCGATCGAGGGCAAACGCGGCAGTCCCAGCCCGCGGCCACCGTATCCGTCCGTCCGCGGCCTCTGGGGCAAGCCGACCGCGATCAACAACGTCGAAACCCTGGCCAGCGTGCCGGCGATCCTCACGCGCGGCGGCGCGTGGTTTGCGGCCTTCGGCACCGAGTCATCAAAGGGTACGAAGGTCTTTGCCGTCACCGGCAAGGTCCGCAACGCCCAGCTCGTCGAGGTGCCCATGGGCACGACCCTGCGCGAGATCGTCTTCGATATTTGCGGCGGCACCGCCGACAACCAGGAGATCAAGGCCGTCCAGACCGGCGGTCCCTCCGGCGGGGTGATCCCCTCGGCGCATCTCGACACCCCGGTCAGCTACGAGACCCTGCAGATCCTCGGCTCCATCATGGGCTCGGGTGGCATGCTGGTGATGGATACCACGGACAGCATGGTCGACGTCGCGAAATTCTATCTGCGCTTCAACGTGGATGAATCCTGCGGCAAGTGCGCGCCCTGCCGCATCGGGTCGCGGCGC
>JBDKHE010000056.1:0-3618 GCA_039797805.1 Verrucomicrobiota bacterium | reverse complement strand
CCCGGCCCGGCGCCTCCAGCAAGGCAACCAGCAGCCGGTACTCGTTGCGCGTCAGCTCCAGGGCATGGTTCCGGTAACGGATCACGCAGCGGGCTTCGTCATGGGCCCATGGACCGGTCGGCTGCGGCGACGCCGGCGCGACGCCCTGGGCATGGCCGTTCGCCCGGCGCAAAATCGCCCGGACCCGGGCGGTCAGCTCCCGCGGGCTGAACGGCTTGGCCAGATAATCATCCGCCCCGAGTTCCAGGCCCACGATGCGATCCACCTCGGCACTGCGGGCGGTCAGGAAAATCACCGGCGGCGACCCCCGCTTCTGCAACTCCCGGCACACATCGAAGCCGCTCATGTCGGGCAAGCCGACATCCAGCACCACGAGCACCACGGTTTGCGTCCGGACCACCTCCAGAGCCGCGCCACCCGTGGTCCGCCAAACCGGCTCGAAGCCTTCCGTGCGCAACGCATAGACGATCGTGTCGGCGATGGCCTGTTCGTCCTCCACCACGAGAATGACCTGACGTACCGGGGGCATGCCGCGGTTTTGCCGACTCCCGGTGCGGCTGGCAAGTGCGCCGCCGGAAAACCGGCCGCACGGACGACGTTCAGACTCAGGACCTCAGGCCAGCAGTCGGCAAATCAAGCCGCGACCGGCTGCAACAGTTGCTGCTGCAGACGCAACGCAATGGCGACTTCGTCGCTCTCCTCCATCCGGACATAGAGGGATGCCGGGGCCGCCCATCGGACATCCGGCAGGCGCAGGCTGAAATCGAACGATTCCCAAGTGGATGCACGCCGGAGCCAGCGCAGTGATTCCAAGCTGAGCCAACCGGCTCCACCCACGGCTTGCAGCCCCCCGATCAATCCCAGCCACGAGGCACTCAGCTCATGATCAGCCACGAAGGCCTCCGGCCAGATTGCCGGACTGACCAACATACCTGTGCCGGTCAGGAGGAAAAGAAAGGCGTGGAGCGACTTCATGGGCTGGTAGACCAGCCTTTGCCACCAAGGTGCCCTTCCGGGAAATTTTACTCCCTCGTGACAACTGAATGAATTGGGGCGGCTCCGCACGCCCAAGGCCCTGCATCCGCAGTGCCAACCCCAGATCAAACATCCCCGAGCTGCGGACGGAGCACGATCTCCTCGACCACGGTGCGCCGACCGAGCCGGTAGACATCCAGCATCGCCCGCGCGATGTCCTCCGCCGGCATGATCCGCTCCGGTTTCACCGGTGACTTCTCCCAAGAGGGCGACCACGTCGCTCCGGGATGCACACAACACACCCGGATCCCCTGGTCCTTGGTCTCGGCGCGGAGCACGGCCGCCAGTCCGGTGACGCCAAACTTGGCCGCGCAATAGGCCGTCGCGTTCGGGTACGCGCCCAGGCCGGCGATCGAGCTGAGAAAGAATATGTCACCGTTCTTCCGCGACAACATCGCGGGCAAGAACGCCCGCGTGACCAGAAACGCACTGCGCAGGTTCACCGCGATCATGTCGTCGAAGGCCTCCACCGTCGTATCGACAAACGGGGCCATCGCGAAGGCTCCGGCGTTGTTGATCAGCACATCGACCCGGCGGAAACGCTTGCCGACCGCTTCAGCCATCAGCGCGACCGAGGCCTCGTTGCTCACATCGCAGCCGAAGATCTCCACCTTCGCGCCCGCGCGGGTACAGGCCTTGGCCACGGCCTGGAGATTCTTCATGTTGCGGGCCACCAGCGCGAGCCGCACGCCCGGCACCTCGCGCGCAAAGACGGTGGCGATGGCGGCGCCGATTCCCTGGGAGGCACCGGTGATGAGGATGACAGGCTGCTTAACTTGCTTTGCTTTCATATGGTTAAATTCCAAATGCCAGAATCCAGAGGCCAAAAACTTACAGACCCGGGTTCTCGCGCTATGGCAGGATTCTTTGAGATTTGGCTCTTGGCGTTTGGGATTTGCGCGCCGCCCCTGCGCCGCGTCAGCACAGCAGCGCGCCGAAGTCCATGAAGTCGGCCACGAAGCCGCCTTTCACGCCCTTGCAGACCACGCTCACGGCGTCGTGCGAGTGCAGCGACTCCAGGTGCGAGCACGCGATGCGGAAATCGGCGATGCGCTTGTCCGCGTCGAAGGCGAGGAACAGCAGGCGCGCGGCGTCTTCCACAAACTTGAGGTAGGCGCCGTTGAGTTCGGCAAAGGCCTGCTCGTCCTCGCGTTTGACCATGACCTGCGTCTCGGTCTGCAGCGCCTTCAGGCAGAGCGCGTGCACGTCCTCGATCCAGATCTTCCTGCCCTCGGCCTCCTCGATGGTGATCCGGGCCTTGCTGCGCTGCGAATGCGGCACGCCGTACGCGCCGCGCTTGTCCCGGGCATGCTCGTTGAGCTCGGCGGAACACGGGCAGGCCGACGAATAGACAAAGTCGAAGTGGATGAAACGCCGGTAGCGCCCGTCGCGCGTCATCACGCCCTCGAACGCCACGTTGTAGAACTGGTAGCCCGCCAGCCCCGTGCGCAGGCTCTGCTGCACCATCGGGTAGGAGAAGGAAATCTTGAGGCGCGCATCCTTCGTTTCGACCTTGCGGAGGTAACCCTTGAGAATCTTGCCCATCCACTCGCCGGTGGTCACGCCGTCGCGGTGCTCGTAGAAGGTCCGCATGATGCGGCTCATGTTGATGCCCTTGAGATCCGCCTCGAGCGACACCGTGCCGGTGACACTGGTCTCGAGCGTCAGCGTCTTGCCCGCCTTGGTGCGGTACTTGAGCGGCAGCTTGAAATTGTGGATGCCCACCTGCTGGATCGGCACGTGCACGCCTTGCACGGTTTCGTTGGCCACTTCCATCATGTCGGGAAGAGTGGCGCGGTAGGCGGCGGTCGGCTTGAACTTGCGGTCGTAGCCGCGCTTGATCGGCGGCTCCTGCCCGCAATTCGAGCGATGAAGGTACATTTGTTTCATGAGGGACGTTTTTGGTTGGGTCAGGCGGGTGAGTGAACCGCCCGGGAAACTAGTGGTGGGCCGGGCCGAAGAACTCGGCGAAATTGCGCGGCGTCTCGTACAGCCGCACGCAATGCAGGACGGCCGGGCGCAGGATGCGCGGGGCGATCTCGTGCCAGAAGGCGATCACGAGGTTCTCGGTCGACGGGATGATGCCGCGCAGAAAATCGACCTCGTCGTTGAGGTTGCGGTGGTCGCATTTGTCGACCACGGCGAGCTGCAGGATCTTCTTCAGGCGGGCCAGGTCCATGATGTAGCCGGTGACCGGGTCGGGCTGGCCCTTGAGCGTGACCTCCAGCACGTAGTTGTGGCCGTGCCAGTGCGGGTTGGTGCAGCGCCCGTATTGCTTCTGGTTCCACGCCAGACTTTTTGTCGGGTTGTAGAGCCGGTGCGCGGAATTGAAATGCACCTGCCGGGTGATGTACACCGTGCCGGCAAGCGCCCGCACGGAGGGCTCTTTGGATTTTGAACTGGACGACTTTTTCGCCATGGAGGGTCAAGGGAAGTCAGTTTCCGGTCCGGGTCAATCCCCGGCCCCGCATCCCGGGCAAGGTTTCCGGTTGAACCTTGATCCCGGATCATGAACAGTTTGCCTCCTTTTATGAAGATCCGCAAAGCCCTGATCACGGCCGCCAATCCCCGGCAACGGACCCT
>JBDKHE010000055.1:0-4665 GCA_039797805.1 Verrucomicrobiota bacterium | reverse complement strand
GAACAGATCAACAAGTTTGAGGAAGGAGAACGACAGCGACAGAGACGTCACGACAACGAGAACAGGCTGACATCCTCCGAAAGCACCAAAGTCATCCTGTTGGGCAACCTCATTGCCGAGTGTTTACCTTCCTGGCCCTCTATCTCTCCCGGCGCTCTGAGAGAGCAAGGATGCGGATAGAGCAGGAGCTGCAGAGGGTCAACCGCCTGCAGCGGGTCGTCCTGGACGGAGCCACCCACAGCGTGATCAGCACCACGCCCGAAGGGATGATCACACTGTTCAGCAAGGGCGCGGAAAAAATGCTGGGATACACCGCGGAGGAAATGGTGGGCAAATGTACACCGCAGGTCATCCATGTGGAAGGCGAGGTGGCGGCGCGGGCGGCCGAACTTGGCAACCTCTTGGGGCGTTCGTTTGCACCGGGGTTTGAAGTGTTCGTGGCCAAGGCCCGGCTGGGCAACGTGGACGAAAGGGAATGGACCTACGTGCGCAAAGATGGCAGCCGATTCCCCGTGCGGCTCAGCGTCACCGCACTGCGGGACGAGAGCGGAGTCATCACCGGGTTCCTCGGCATCGCCCAGGATCTCACGGAGAGCAAGCAGGCGGAAATCGCGCTGCAGGCCACGGAGGAAAGGCTCGGTCAGGTTCTCGGGAATGCCGAGTGTCTGGTCTGGGAGGCCAAGGTCCATCTCACCGGCAATGATTGGGAGTGGAAGATGTCGGTCTATCCCTCCGGCCTGCGGAACCGGCTGGGCAAAGACGAAATGTGGCAGGAGGGCGCGGGGCTTTGGTATCGCTTTGAAATCCCTGAACAGAACGAGATGAATCGCCGCAGTCGCGACGCGATGGAGAGGGGTCTGCCCGGGTACGTGCAGGAATTCCGATTGCTGCGCGACGGCAACACGACCTGGCTGCGGGAATCGGTCTCCATCCGCCAGCAGGGCGCCGGTCACTTTTGGCTCGTGGGTGTGGCCATTGATGTCTCGGACCGCAAAGCGCTCGAATCCGCGCTGGAAGCGAGCGAGGAACAGTTTCGCAATGCCTTTGACTATGCCGGGATCGGCATGGCGTTGGTCGGCCTCGATGGCCGCTGGCTTAAGATCAACCGGGTCGTCCACACGATGCTCGGCTACACCGAAGCCGAATTGCTGGCGCTGGACTTCCAAAACGTCACCCATCCGGAGGATCTCGATTCCGATCTGGCGAACGTGCGCGAACTGCTGGCCGGAACGCGTCGGCACTATCAGATGGAGAAGCGCTACATTCACAAGAACGGCCAGACGATCCATGCCCGTCTGACCGTCTCCCTGTTGCGGGATGCCGACGGCGAGCCGAGCCACTTCATTTCACAGATTGAGGACATCACACAGAGCAAGCTGATGGAGCAGGCCTTGAAGCAGAGCGAGGAACGCACCCGTTTGTTTGCCGAGCACGCGCCGGCCTCCGTGGCGATGTTTGACCGCGATATGCGCTATCTGGTGCACAGCGCGAAATGGCTGAAAGATTACGACCTGCAGGGTCGCGACATCATCGGCCGCTCCCACTACGAGGTGTTCCCTGAAATCGGCGAGGATTGGAAAGCGATCCACCGGCGCTGCCTCGCCGGGGCAACCGAGATCAATGAAGCCGCCCCGTTTGACCGTGCTGACGGCACCCGGCAGTGGCTGAGCTGGCGGGTGCAACCCTGGCTGAACGGCCGGGGTGAGATCGGCGGCATCGTCATGTTCACCGAGGATATCACGAGCCGGAAACAGCTGGAGGAGAGCCTGGCGACGGCGCGTGACCAGGCGCTGACCGCTTCGAAACTCAAGTCGGAGTTCCTGGCCAACGTCAGCCACGAGATTCGCACGCCCATGAACGGGGTGCTGGGCATGGCCGACCTCTTGATGGATACCAATCTCACCGAGGACCAGCGCCAGATGGGCCGCGTGATCCAGTCCAGCGCCCAGAACCTGCTGACGATCATCGATGACCTGCTGGATTTCTCCAAGGTGGAGGCCGGCAAGTTCCGGCTTACTGCCGACGAATTCAACCTGACGGAGCAGGTTGATCAGGCCATGGCGCTCCTGGTGCCACGCGCGGTCGCCGGTAACATCAGCCTGCAAAGCGACCTGCCCTCGGACCTGCCCAGCCGCCTGATCGGTGATCCCGGACGCATTCAGCAGGTGCTCGTCAACCTGCTGGGCAATGCGGTGAAGTTCACGGAAAGGGGCACCGTCTCGGTGGCGGTCCGCCCGCAAACAGCCGGCCAGCCCGGCCGGTATGCTTTTCGCGTGGAGGTGCGGGACACCGGGATCGGCATCACCGAAGAGCAACAAACCAGACTGTTCCAGCCCTTCATGCAGGCCGACGGGTCGACCACCCGACGTTTCGGGGGCACCGGTCTCGGTCTGGCGATCTCCCGCCAATTGATCGAGCTGATGGGAGGCCGGATCGGCTGTGAGAGTCAGCCGGGCCGTGGCTCCACCTTCTGGTTTGAACTGGAGCTGGCCATCCCCGTGTCGTCGAAACCGGCTTCCCTGGCTTCCTCGGAGAAGGACGAGCCTCCCTCATCCGGGCGCATTTTGGTGGCCGAGGATCAGCACGCCAACCGCCTGGTCATGCAGTTGATGCTGACTAAACTCGGTCTGGCTCATGCTGTGGTGGAGGATGGCCAGGCGGTCATCGAGGAGCTGGGCAAAGGTCGCTACTCCGCCGTGCTGATGGACTGCCAGATGCCCCGAATTGATGGGTATGAAGCCACCCGGCTGATCCGGGCCGGAGCGGCGGGTCCGGAAAACCAGGCGATCCCCATTGTGGCGCTGACGGCCAACGCCATGACCAGTGACCGGGAGAAATGCTTCGAGGCGGGCATGGACGAATACCTCTCCAAGCCGATTCGCACGGAGGGATTGGTTGCGATTCTGGCTAAGCTGGGGGTCAACCCCGGCCCATTGCCCCCCAAGGCGGCTTCCGCCACGGCTGGCGGGACGGAATCGGCCGGAGCGGCGGTGCTTGATGCCGGCCAGATCGCACAACTGCGCAGCCTGCCCGGTCGTACGCATGCCACTCTTTTCGAGGAGCTCGTTGGCATCGCTTTGCGGGAAATACCGCCGGCCCTGAAACAATTGCGCGACCAGCTGAGCCAAGGTGACGAAGAGATCGCCGCCGGGACCGCCCACCGTCTGGCCGGCAGCGCCGCCAATCTCGGCGCCTTGCGGCTGCGGGAGCTGCTGCAGAGGTTGGAGAGCCAAATCAGTGAAGGTGATCGTGCCGCCATCTCACAGGGGATGCCTGACCTTGACCGCGAGTGGGAGCTGGTCCAAAACGCGTTGCAGAGCCACCTGCCCAACCCCGCCCATGAAAATCCTGATCGTTGAAGATGATGCCATCGCCGGCGCGGTGCTGGAAGCCTCGCTCAAGGCGCTGGGGCATGAGGTCGAACTCGTGGTCAACGGCACGGATGGATGGAATCGCTTTCGCGGCGAAACCAGGCGGCTCGTCATCAGCGATTGGAAGATGCCCGGGCTCGACGGGCTCGAGCTCTGTCGCCGGATCCGGGAACGCGGCGGCGACTACACCTACTTCATTCTGCTCTCCAATCTCGCGAACAGTGCCGAAAACCTGGACCAGGCCATGGCTGCCGGGGCCGACGATTTTCTGTCCAAACCGGTCAAGACTTCCGAGCTCAAGGCACGGTTGCACGTGGCCGAACGCATTCTTAACTACGCCACCCAGGTGCGGCAGTTGCAGGAAATCATCCCGATTTGCGGCTATTGCCGGAAGATGCGTGACGACAAAAATTATTGGAGTCAGGTGGAAGAATATATCAGCAAGCAGACCGGCTCGGAGTTCAGTCACGGCGTCTGTCCGGATTGCTACCAGCGGGTCCTGGTGCCCGAAATGCTCAAAATGGGCGTCGAACCGCCGCCGCATCCGGAAGCCCGGCGCGTGACCAAGTAGGGTCTTCAGCGGGACAGCACCGCGCGAACCAGCCGGTCGTCTCCGTCGTTGGGCGCAGGGGTCAGGCCGAGGGTGGCGCAGAGCAGATTGTAGATATGGATGTTCTCCACGGCGCCGATCCTGAGACCCTGGCAATACGCCGGTCCATTGGCAATGAAGAGCGCGCCCATGTCAGGAGTTGCCGGATCCCAACCATGGGTGCCGCGGCTGTAGGTGGGTTGGCGCTTGGGCCAGCCGAGCTTGGACTCGATGTTCCAGTGCACATCGGCGATCAGGATGATCGGAGAAATCCGCTCGCCTTCGTTGTAGCGGAAGCGGGCCGGAACATCGGCTCGCAGGTAGACCTGCAGCGACGGCGGGGCCTTCGCGCGAATGCGGGCAACCAGTGCGCCGGGATCGACGCCGGGCTTGGGCCGCAGGCCGGCCGTTGGTCCGGTGAAATCAACCTGCACCGAGGTCACGTCCAGCAGATCCTCGAGGAAGACCACGCGGTCCGGTCCGCAATCTGCCATGCCGTGGTCAGACACGATCACGAGGTTGGTGTCGTCCCGCAGGCCAAGCCGGGCCAGCCCGGCCAACAGGTGGGCGACCGCCTCGTCGGCCTGCTTGACCGCCTGCGCCGTCTCCGGCGAGTCAGGTCCGTAGGTGTGGCCCGCGTTGTCGACCACCTCAAAGTAGAGCGTGCAAAAGCGAGGCGGGTTGGGGCCGGCCTCGGCCAGCCAG
>JBDKHE010000054.1:0-3151 GCA_039797805.1 Verrucomicrobiota bacterium | reverse complement strand
GGGCTGCACGGCGACGTTCGCTACGCCCAGAATACGCGGCCCCGTGTGCGTCCAGTCGCCGGATGGCTTGCGCAGGTACAGTCCCGAGTCGGAAGGCGTCGAGGTGTTGCGCTGGGCCTTGGTCATGGCGACCGCCGCGTAGAAGGTGGTCGTGTCGGCGGGCGTGGCAACAGCCGCAGGAATCGACGCGGCGGAACTGCGCGCCGGGGTGGGTGGGGTCCGGTCGCGCGTGAAGTCCAGCACGCGCGTTTCGTCGCCGTGCCGCAGCGTGAGTTTGTTCTCCCCGGCCCGCGCGTGGCCGAAGGGGCTCTCGAACAGCGGCCAATGGGCGTAGTCGAGCGGGGTCGCGTTCACCGTCGGCGTTTCGCCGTAGCGGGCCTGCAGCACGCTGCCGTCCAACGCAGTGAAGGTCGCGCTGGGCGTCGGGCTCAGCGCGAAGGTCAGCGGCAGGGCGCGGACCGCCTGCTGGAAGGCGGCGAAGGAGGGGAAGTCGCGCACAGGGGCGACCTGCACGACATAGCCGTTTTGCAGGGCGGTGCTGACGTAGCAGCGATGACCGGTGCCCCATTCGTTGAAATCACCGCTGATCAAGATGCCGCCGCCGCCGCGACCGAGGAAGCCGGTCCAGTCATTCGGTTTCCATTGTCCTTTCACGAAGAGCCGGGTGGCGATGTAGACGGGACCGCCTTGCGAGAAGATCCAGCCCGACGGGTCTTCCACCGTCTCCGCGAGGTCGCGGGAGAAAAAGAGCGTGGTGTGGTGAAACGCCGCCGACGGAGGGATGTCCTGCAACGCGATCAGCGCGGGACCGTTCTGCATCACCTGTTCATAGGGCGAGCCCCCGGGGAGCTTGTCGGGCGAGTTGTAGTCCGCCTTGGAACGCACGATCAGTTCCGTGACAACATCCGGATCCGCCGAAAAATACATGCTGCCCTCGACCTCCGAGTAGTAAGGCTGGGTGCCGAAAAAGGTCGCGGCGCCGTCCACCACCTTGCCGTCGTGACGCCAGACGAGGCCCCACGTCTGCTGCTGGATGGGTTGGAGCAGTCCGCCCTGCGAGGAGCCGAGAATGAAATCCGGATCAACGTAGCTGTACTTGAACACGGGCGCGGTGCGTTTGTCGCCGATGACAAAGGAATCGGGACCGGCGTGGCGCATGCGCCAGCGGGTGCGCTTGAGCTCGCGTTCCACATAGGGTGTGGCGCGGTCGCGGGCGATGCGCTCCAAAATGGGTGGCGGCGCGTAGCCGCTGAGCGCGATGATCTTCGCGCCGCGTTCCGGCAGTTCCTCGCGGAGCTGGTGCCGCGTCACCTGGCGTTCGCTGGGCTCGTATTCGCCGAGGCCGAAGAGCATCCAGCCCAGTGCGGAGGAGGCGGTGCGACCCGGCGCCATGATGTGACGCGGGTACACGCGGCTGTGGGCGCCGCCATAGATGCCGTCGAGCGTCTCCACCGCGTAGTCGTAGAAGAGGTAGTCCAACAGGAGTCTCGCGCGCTCCCGGAACACCGGGTCCTGCGCCCAGCCCGCGATCAGCGCGAGACCGACGGCGTACTCCTCGATGTAGTTGGGCGAATCGTATTCGCCCTGGCCGTGCGCGGTGGTGACGTCGATCCAGTGGTCGAGATAGTCGCGGGCCTCGGCCATGTTTTCGGCGGACGACTTGCCGTTGAACCAATGCTCGGGGCCCGCGCCCGGGTAGGCCTGCGCCGCGAGGTAGAGACTCGCGTAGGTGAGCACCCAGTGGTTCTCGGTGTCGCCGCGGCTCGGCCAGTAGGCGCGCCAAAGCTCGGCGATGCGCGCCTTGCTCGCCTCGTCCAGGGTGCGGTCGCCGGCCATCATCACGGCCACGGTCGGGTAAACCCAGGACATGTTGCCGGACGGCTCGCCGCCATCGAGCCGCGCCAGGCGCGCGAGCGCGGCGTCGACCTTCTCACCGCGCTGCAGGCAGGCGGCGATGTCGAACTTGCTGCCCTTGGTCAGGTCGCCCGGCACGACGGCGGCGACCGCCTGGCTGAGGATAAATTCGCGACGCTGTTCGTAACGTTGGGTGATCGCGGCGTCGCTGAGATCAGGCGCGACTTCCGCCTGAACGACCGAGGCGGCGAGAAGAAGGAGTGCGACCAGCGCGTGGGCGCGAATGAGCCGGCGGGAGGAATCAGCGTCGAATGAGAGAAAGGTTTGGGGCATTGGGTAGGGCCACAGTTACAAGCGCGCTGGGTGATTCCGGGAAGCGAAATCAGAGTGAATATTCAGCGCTGAGAGGGTGGCGCGGTGAAATTATTTTCGACGGCGCGCCTGCTTTGCCCGGAGCAGGTGCAGTGGCCGCGCGTTCGCTTGAAAAAGTCTTTCAAGCCACGCGACGTCGTCAGGGTAGGGCCGGTCTCCGACCGGCCGCGTGGTTGGGGAGAGGAGCGCGGAACGGGCCAGTCGGAGACTGGCCCTACGTAAGCCGATCGCTTCGCTCTCGCACGATGGGCCGGAGCGCGCGAAAAATTGGTTTCGGTCCGTGGGCCGACGGCCAGGGTCCGTGGCTTTAGCGGAGGTGATGATCCTGCACGAGGTCCAGCGTGATGGTCGCGGCGTGGTCACCGGAGGCTGGCGGGCGGGCAGAAGCCCGTGGGCGCGCGGCAACTTCCTCGCGAGTCGGGTCGGGAGCTCGCACCGCCGCGAGGTCCGCAACGGCCGGCGCGGGCTGCCCGCGCGGCACCAGAAAATAGACGAGGTCGCAATCCATCGCGTCGGCGGAGCGCCGCAGGTTGCCAAGGGAAAGGGTGCCTTTGGCTTCGCCCTGCTCAAATTGCGCGTAGGCCTGTTGGGTGAGTCCGGCGGTTTTGGCCACCGTCGACTGGGTCAGTCCCAGTTCCTGGCGCACCGCTCGCAACCAGCCTCCCTCCGGTGGGCGGGTGCTTGGCAACCCGGTCGTCGAACCTCCCGATTGCTGGTTCTTATCAGCAGGTGAGGAAGGTTTTTCGGGGTTAGCCATGACAATCTATATATTGTGAAATCCGTTAAAAACAAGCCAAAGACTGTGGCCAGCCTGATGACAGTATATAGCTTGTTATTTTGCAGCGCGAGGGAGGGAGCCTTGCTCGGACGTCGGGGGAACGCTGATTGACTGGTTCCAGTCGTCGACAGCTGCGGCCGGTGTGTC
>JBDKHE010000053.1:0-2746 GCA_039797805.1 Verrucomicrobiota bacterium | reverse complement strand
TGGCGAGGATGATTTGTGTCAAATCCCGGGATTGCCAACTCCCGTGTGGCGCGCTCGACTCGCGGCCATGCGCTTTACCATAGCCAACTGGATGACGGTGTCGCGGGTGCCCGCGATGTTTGCCATCGTCTGGCTCATGAACCGGGAATTTCAATGGGCGGCGACGATCGCCTTCTGGCTGTTCATCGCCGCGGCGTTGACGGACTGGTTCGACGGCATGGTGGCCCGGGCCCGTGGCGAGGTGTCGTCCTTCGGGCGGTTCATGGATGCCATCATCGACAAGGTGATGGTCATCGGCCTGATGATCGCGCTGGTCGTCGGGGGCTATTTCATGGGCCATGAAGTGGCGGCCATGGTGCTGCTGTTGTGCATTCTCGGCCGCGAATTTGCCGTGTCGGGCATGCGCATGGCGGCGGCGGTGAAGGGGATCACCATCGAGGCCGACCGCGGCGGCAAGGTGAAGACCTTCATCCAACTCAACGCGATCGGCTGGCTGATGGGCGCGCGGATGTTTTCCCGCGACTTCGGCGACATCTTTGGCACCGACCGGGTGATCATCAACGGGATCCACTGGACCGGTTTGGGCCTGTTCGTGCTCTCGGCGATCCTGACGATCACCTCAGGTTATTCCTATTTCCGGAAGCATGGGCAGGTGGTACTGGACTGACATGATGGGCCGGTATGCATGGCCAGCATGGCAGGCCAGGTCGGCAGCCTCGTGACAACGGGTAATCCCACATGAAACTCCGCGAACCCAAATGGCCGCGCATTCTGCCCACCAAGCTCGTCGTGGGTCTGGCGACCCTTGGTCCGCTCGGCATGCGACTGCCGGCGCCCGGCACCTGGGGGTCCATGGCGGGTGTGTTGTACACGCTCGTGTTCTTCGGTCGGGTGGGCTGGGTGCCGACCCTGCTGGTCACGCTGGCGCTCAGTTATGTTGCGGTGGGGTTGACCGGGGAGGCGGCGAAACGCATGGGACGAAAAGATCCCGGCGAGGTGAACCTGGACGAGTTCATCGTGATGCCGTTGGTCTATCTTGGGGCCCAGACGGGCTACCTCGCCTCATGGCCGCCGTGGGCGGTTCTCGCGGCCGGATTTGGACTCTTCAGGCTCTTTGATATCACCAAGCCCCTCGGTATTTCCCGGCTGCAACGCTGGCCGGGCGGGTGGGGGATCGTGGCGGATGATTTCGTGGCGGCCCTGGTGGCGTGCGGGTCCCTGCATCTGGCCGGCTGGCTTTGGACCTGGCGTTAACGCAGGCTGTCATCCGGCCCGATGGGCCGGCGAAAACGGATCTTGTCCATGACCTGCCGGAAAGTGATCTCGGCCCGCACCCGGTTGGAGAAACTGAACTCCGTGCCATCCGGTCCCCACGACGCGCGGACGCCGAGGCCGATCAGCCAGCGCGTCTTGGAATGGAAGGTGTATTTGCTCGGGACGTACCAGAGAAGGGTCGGACGAACATAGAAAAAGCTCTCAGCCTGATCGCCGACCACGGCGGTGGTGGCGTAAGTGGTGGTGAGCGTCCATTTAAACTGACCGAGGTCGTAGATGGCGCCGGCCGTGAAGTTCATGGAATCGTCGAGAGGCTGGTTGCGCACCGGCGAGCCGGCGATGCGGCTGTCGGACACCATGTCCAGACCGGCCCCGGCGAAGGTGGTGATCTTGGGAAACCGGTGCGAATGATGCTGGACCAGAAAGCCGGGGGCGATGTGGTTGAAGCCGTCGGTCAGGTCAACCGGCGGAGCTCCGACCGGTACTTCAATGTTCATGAACACGCTGGTCTCGAACTCGGGGTTGGGCCACTCCGGCAAAACGTATTTCAGACCGAGCCGGAGCTCGCCGACGCCATAGCCGTCCTGGCTGCTGCCGCCCAGCCCGTGCGTGAAATAGACCGAAGCCTCAGGGTTGATTTCAAACCGGTCGTTCACGGCCCAACGCAATCCCCCCTCGACCCGCATGTAATCGCGGCGGACGAAATCGCCGAAATGCGGGTGCAAAATGACCTTGATCGTGCCGGGCGGATCAATGTTGGGCAGGGAAAAATCGAACAGGCCCCGGACCCGGGTGAAGAAGGGTTGGCGGTCCTGACTGTTGAGTGTTTTCCCGTCGGAGTCGGTCTGGGCCCGGGCAACGAGCACCGAGGACAGGAGCAGGAGGATAAGGAGAGGGGATCGGGACATGCGGGTCAGTGAAGGAGTTGGAGGCTGGACAAGGGCAGGCGCACGAGCAGCCCCTGTTGCAGCACGTCCACTGACACCACAATTCCCCGGGGGTTCGCCGGATCGTCGACCAGACCCTCGAGGCCATTGAGCGGCCCGCCGATCACCCGCACGGGTGTGCCTTTTTTGATCAAAGGATGCACCATCGCCTCAAATCCGGAGGCACAGATGGAGCGTACCTGTTCCATCTGGGCCAGGAACAAAGCCTCGTTCTCCACCGGCATGGCGCGCACGAGCAGGTCCTGCTGGTAGATGCGGGTCTTGAGGGCCGGCTCGATCCGGACGAAAACGTAGCCGGGAAACAGCGGTTTGGTGAACGTCTTCTTCTGCCTGCCGTAGAGGCGCACGCTCTGCATCAGCGGCAGATAGTGCTCGAACCGCTCACGGGCGGCGAGGTCATCAAACTTCTTTTCGCAACGCGGCTTGGTGTGGCAGACGAACCAGCGGGGCTCGGCAAAATCAGGCAGGTGATGGGCCATGGATCAGAGCTTGGCCAGGCGGCGCAGTGCCTCAAGGTAGCCGGG